>JBAQBC010000384.1:0-2966 GCA_049286035.1 Xanthobacteraceae bacterium | reverse complement strand
GCTCTGGCGTGGTCCTGCAGTGCGGGGGCGGCGGAGGCGGTCAGGGTCGACGTCGCAATGGTCGACTACAGGTTCTCGCCGGACCGGCTGACCTTCGAGCATGGCGTTCATTACCGCCTCCATCTCGAAAACCGCGGTAAGGAAACCCACGAGTTCACCGCCCCGACCTTTTTCTCCACGGCAAAGCTCGACAATCCGGAAGTCCTCAATCGCGAACACTCCGAAGTCGTGGTGCAGCCCGGCGAAAGCAAGGACGTCTTTTTCACCCCTGGCGCCCCCGGTGCCTATGATTTGCGCTGCGGCGACCACGATTGGGACGGCATGGTGGGCGGCATCACCGTCCGCTGACGCGCGACCGCTCTCGCCGCCGGTTGCGCCGTGAGCGCCCGCAACCGGAGCAAGCCGCGGTAAATTGCGGCGCGAACCGGGCGCCGCGCTGGCGAGGCTGCCAGCAGGACCTTGCTTCGCGCGGCAGCAGACGAGCGTTACGAGCGCCAAACGCCGGAAAATTCTGACCGATCGTCGTCGCCGGGCGCGTGTGCGCTGAAACGTCATTCAGTCGCAAAAGCGCGGCACCAATCTTGCTTGATGTGCGTTATCGGTACGGCTGTGGGGCTGAGTAGCGCAAGACTGGGAAAAAGGAGTCGCCGATGTGTGACTTTAGCCTTCAAAGCGTGCGGTCGCGGCCCGCCAAAGTGGCAGATAGACTCGTCACGCGAGATTTCGGCACCGGAACGCGTGGGTTCTCGGCGTCGGACGATCCGGGACTGGCGGTATGCATCCGCCCGGGAACGGAGCTTGCTTTCGCAAGCGATGTCGCGTGCTTGCCTGCTGGCTTGCTCGGCTGGAAGACCAAGACGATCAGCCACCGAACGGCCATCTTTCGGCAGGTCAACAAAGACAAGATGGCGGCCCATCACGATGCCCTCGAGTTTCCGGACGGGCGCATTGTGCTGTTGACACTTTTGTGTGAAGGCCAGACGGCGACGGTTCTGCAACTGCCCGCGCAGCCCACGAGCGCGGAAGAGAAGCGGGAGCAAGAACGCGTCAACTTTATCGGTTGAAGCGTTTCGTCGGTCGAAACGCTGGCCGCGCGTCAATATGAGCCCGGCCGCTCTCGGGCGGCCGGCGCTTTGCCGCGAGTCGAACCAATGGTTATGGCCGGCGGATTAGCTGCGGCCGCTTTCGCGTGTCGAATGAACGCGTAAGCCTCGTCGTCTCTCAGATGCCGGGGATCGAATTGCAGCGTGACACGCAGCCACAAGCCGTGGGAAATTGCCGCTAACGCCTTTTTGCCGGGCGATGAACCGCCCGAGGGCAGAATTTTCGCTTATTTTTTGGTGACCGGCGCCATGCAATGAATGAATCTTTGGACCAGTCGCAGGCCGCCGATCGCGTTGCGCCCAAACCCGCCGATTCGCCCCTACCGGGAGCTGCCGGTACAGGCCACGATGCTCATTCCCGGGATGCCGCCGCGATAGCGCCGGCTGCGCCACCGGCGCAGAGCGCCGGTTCACAATTTCTCACGGTTTTTCCGCCTATCATGCTGCCGATGTTTCTTGCGGTCGCCGATCAGACGATCGTGGCAACGGCGCTTCCTGCAATCGCTTCGAGTCTGGGCGACATCGAGCGCGCCTCCTGGGTGGTCGTCTCCTATTTGATCGCCAATACCATCGCCGCGCCGGTCTACGGCCGCCTCGGCGACACCTTTGGCCGGCGGCTGATGATGTTCGTGGCGCTCGGAATCTTCATGGCTGGGTCGGTGCTATGCGCGCTGGCGCCGAGCATCTTGATGCTTACGGCCTTTCGCGCGGTCCAGGGCTTCGGCGGCGGCGGGCTCATGACACTGTCGCAGGCGCTGATCGGCGAAGCGATTCCACCCCGCGAGCGCGGCCGCTATCAGGGCTACCTTGCCGGCATAGCGGTGAGCTCCAACACCTTCGGACCAGTCGCCGGCGGCTATCTCACGCAGGCATTCGGGTGGCAATCGATCTTTCTGATCAATATCCCGCTTGGTCTGCTTGCCGTGTTTTTTGTGTTTCGCATCCCGCCGCGCCAGGGCGACCGCCGCCGCACCATGTTCGATGCTCCAGGCCTGGTCCTATTCATCTTCTTTGTCGGTCCCGTGATTCTCGCGCTCGAGCAGGTGCAGCGCATGGAACTGGGCACGCTCCCCTTGGCACTCGGGCTATTGGCGTTTGGCCTCGTTTCGCTCGGACTTTTGAGCTGGCAGGAAAGAATTACCACCTCACCGCTCATTCCGCCGCGCCTGTTCCGGCAGCCATCGATCTGGCGGGCCGACGCAATGGCCGCTTGTCACGGCGCAGCGCTGGTGTCGCTCATCACCTTCCTGCCGATCTACTTGCGGGCGGTGCGCGGCGCCTCACCTGCTGAGACCGGATTGATATTGCTGCCGCTGACCGCCGGCATTGGAATCGGCTCGATGTTCACCGGACAGATGGTGACCAGAACCGGCTGGACCGCGGTATTCCCTACCTATGGCTTGATGGCGGCGACGATCGGACTCGTGGCGATCGCCTTTCTGGCGCCGCTGATGTCGCCCACGCAGATTGCCTGGTCATTCTGCATCATCGCATTGTTCATGGGCACCGTGATGGGTGTGGTGCAAGTGACGGTCCAAGCAGTCTCGGGGCCGCGGCTTCTCGGCACCGGTGCGGCCATGGTGCAATTTTCCCGTTCGGTCGGGGCCGCGGTGGGAACGGCTTCCGTCGCCGCGATCCTGTTTTCGATCCTCTCAGCGACCGACCGCGGCACGGCGAGCCTATTCGGCAGCATCATCGAACAGGGACCCGACGTTCTTGCCAGCCTCGCGCCGGCGCGGCAGGCCGCTGTCCATTCCCAGATCGGCGAGGCCTTCCGCGCCGCCTTTCTCACCGTCGCAGCCTTCACGGGCATCGGTACCGTGCTTGCCTGGACATTGCCGCTGCGGCGGCTCTGATCTCTAC
>JBAQBC010000383.1:0-28285 GCA_049286035.1 Xanthobacteraceae bacterium | reverse complement strand
CGACGGTGTCAAGAAGCGCGCCGATGTCGGTGATCTCGGGCGAGCCCGCGAACACCAGCGGCAGGGCGCTGGCGGCGTCGGCGACCGCGCGCAGATTACGCTCGCCAACGCGCTGCGCCGGGAACTTACCCTCCATCAGGTGCAAGCTGCCGATCACGCCGACGACGGGTTTTCTGCGGGTCACCTTACGGCCCTCAACCCTGCGCTGCCACGATTGATTTGGAATATCACCCGGGGGCAGGGGTTGAGAAGGAGGTCGCGCTACCTACTTCGTCGCTTCGCCCGCAATCGCCGCCAACGCCTTGGTCATGGCCGCGACTGCGCCGGCGCTTTTTTCGCCGAGCCCGGCGCGCGCAGCGATCCAATCCGGCGCGTTATAGCTGAGCCAGACCTTGCCGTCGGCGTCCTGCCAGACCAGCGCTTTGAGCGGCAGATCGATGCCGACGGGCTGTTGGTCTTGCATCAATACCGTGCCGCCCTTCGGATTGCCGAACAGCACTACTTCAGTCGGCCGCAACGGCATCCCAACCGCTGCAGCACCGGCGGCGTGATCGATGCGCGCGAACACGGTCAGGTCGCGTTTTTGCAGCGCCGCCAGCAGCCGCTCCATGGTTTCGGCGGCGGAATAGAGGCTGGCGATCGAGACAAGCCCTTCTTGCGCCATGCGGCCCATTCCTCGAACGTGTCGATGCCTATAGTGCGGCGCGCCCGCGAATAAGCAAGGCGGGTCAGCGGGGCCGTGACGACATGGATGAGCGCGAGGATCGCAGCGATCGACCCGCCTTCGCCGCGTCACGCCTCTGTTATACTTGCCGGCCAGGAGGCCCACATGTTCGAACGCGATGAAGTCCTTCAAGACCTGCATAATCGTCTGGTAGCCGCAGGAATAAATCCGCTCGATCCGAAGGTGCAGGCGATCTGCGAGGTCGTGAACGCGTACTACGCGGAGAAGACTCGCGAGGTGCTGGAGAAGATGCAGGCGGTGCTGGCCAAGATCCCGACGTAGGACGGAACCTGGCTACTCCGCCGCCTCGACGCGCTTGTTCTTGCCGCGGTCGCGCGGGCGGCGCGCCAGCACCGGCTTTAAGAACGCCCCCGTATAGCTCACTGGCGTCCGAACGACGTCGTCCGGCGTGCCGGCGGCAACGATCTCGCCGCCGCCCTCGCCGCCTTCGGGGCCAAGATCGATGATCCAGTCGGCGGTCTTGATCACTTCCAGATTGTGCTCGATGACCACGACCGTGTTGCCGGTCTCGACCAACTCGTGCAGCACGTCGAGAAGCTTCGCCACATCGTGAAAATGCAACCCGGTGGTCGGTTCGTCGAGAATGTAGAGAGTGCGGCCGGTGGCGCGCTTCGACAACTCCTTGGCGAGCTTGACGCGCTGCGCCTCGCCGCCAGAGAGCGTGGTCGCCTGCTGGCCGACATGAATGTAATCGAGGCCGACGCGGTGCAGGAGCTTTAGCGGCTCGCGCACCCGCGGCACCGCCTTGAAGAATTCGAGCGCCTCCTCGACCGTCATGTCGAGCACATCGGCGATCGACTTGCCGCGGAACAGGATTTCCAGCGTCTCGCGGTTGTAGCGCTTACCCTTGCAGACGTCGCAAGTGACGTAGACGTCGGGCAAGAAATGCATTTCGATCCGGATCACGCCGTCGCCCTGGCAGGCCTCGCAGCGGCCGCCCTTGACGTTGAACGAGAAGCGGCCCGGCTCGTAGCCGCGGGCGCGCGATTCCGGCAGCCCGGCGAACCATTCGCGGATCGGCGTAAACGCGCCGGTATAGGTCGCCGGATTGGAGCGCGGCGTGCGGCCGATCGGCGATTGGTCGATATCGATGATCTTGTCGAGATGCTCGACGCCTTCGATGCGGTCATACGGGGCAGGGGCCTCGCTGGCATTGTTGAGCCGCCGCGCCAGCGCCTTGTAGAGCGTATCGACCAGAAGCGTGGATTTGCCGCCGCCCGACACGCCGGTGACGCAGGTAAACAGGCCGAGCGGAATCTCGGCGGTGATGTTTTTCAGATTATTGCCGCGGGCGCCGATGATTTTCAGCGTCCGGTTCGGATTACGCGGCCGGCGCTCGGGAATGGGCACGACCAGTTCGCCGGAGAGATATTTTCCGGTCCAGGATTGCGGCGCCGCGATCAGATCGTCGATCTTGCCCTGGGCGACGATATGGCCGCCATGGATGCCGGCGCCCGGCCCGATATCGAGCACAAAATCGGCGGCACGGATCGCGTCCTCGTCGTGCTCGACCACGATCACGGTGTTGCCCAGGTCGCGAAGTCTTTTCAGCGTTTCCAGAAGCCGCGCATTGTCGCGCTGATGCAACCCGATCGACGGCTCATCAAGGACGTAGAGCACGCCGGTTAGTCCGGAGCCGATTTGCGAGGCGAGGCGAATGCGCTGGCTCTCGCCGCCCGAGAGCGTGCCGGAGGCGCGCGCCAGGGTGAGATATTCCAACCCGACATCGACCAGGAATTTCAGCCGCTCGCGGATTTCCTTGAGCACCCGCACCGCGATTTCGTTCTGCTTATCGGTGAGCCGCTGGGGTAGCTCGGTGAACCACTTCGCTGCGCCTTTGACCGACATATCGGACACTTCGCCGATATGCAGCCCGCCGACTTTCACGCACAGAGCCTCGGGCTTGAGCCGATAACCTTTGCAGGCGTCGCACGGCACGTCGGTGAAATAGCGCGCGATCTCCTCGCGCGCCCAGTCGCTATCGGTTTCGCGATAGCGGCGCTCGAGATTGGTGACGACGCCCTCGAACGGCCGCCGCGTGTCATAGGCGCGGATGCCGTCGTCGTAGGAAAAGCGGATCTCGGTATCGCCGGAGCCGTAGAGGATGGCGTCTTGCGTCTTCTTCGGCAGATCCTTCCACTTGGTGTCCAGCGTGAAGCGGTAATGTTTGCCGAGCGCCTGCAGCGTTTGCACGTAATAAGGCGAGCTCGATTTCGCCCACGGCGAGATGGCGCCGCGGCGCAGCGTGCGGTCCTCATCGGGAATGACGAGATCGGGATCGATGTGCTGCTCGACGCCGAGGCCGCCGCATTTCGGGCAAGCACCGAACGGATTGTTGAACGAAAAGAGCCGCGGCTCGATCTCGGGAATGGTGAAGCCGGAAACCGGGCAGGCGAACTTTTCGGAAAACACCATCCGGCGTGCATCGGCCGCCGCTGCCGTTGCGAGCTTGGTCTTTTTCTCTTCCGCCGGAAGGTGGTTGTTTTTTGTGCCGCGCTGCCGACCCCCCTCCCGACCGGACTTTGTCCGGTCGGCCTCCCCCACAAGGGGGGAGACAGCATTCGCACTAGTCTCACCTGGCGTATCCGCCAGTTCCGCAACCGCCAACCCGTCGGCAAGCCTGAGCGCCTGTTCCAACGAGTCCGCGAGCCGCGTTGCAATATCGGGGCGAACCACCAAGCGGTCGACCACGACATCGATGTCATGGGTGAATTTCTTGTCGAGCGCCGGCGCTTCGGCAATCTCGTAAAACGTGCCGTCGATTTTGACGCGCTGATAGCCCTTCTTCATGAACTCGGCGAGTTCTTTGCGATATTCGCCCTTTCTGCCGCGCACCACCGGCGCCAACAGATAAAGCCGTGTACCCTCGGGCAGCGCCGTGATGCGATCGACCATCTGCGAAATGGTCTGGCTTTCGATCGGCAATCCGGTGGCCGGCGAATAGGGCACGCCGACGCGCGCCCACAAGAGCCGCATGTAATCGTAAATCTCGGTGACCGTGCCGACTGTGGAGCGCGGATTACGCGATGTGGTTTTCTGCTCAATGGAAATGGCAGGCGACAGGCCGTCGATCTGATCTACGTCCGGCTTCTGCATCATTTCGAGGAATTGCCGCGCGTAAGCAGAGAGGCTTTCGACGTAGCGGCGCTGGCCTTCGGCATAGATCGTGTCGAAGGCGAGGGAAGATTTCCCCGAACCGGACAGCCCGGTGAAGACCACCAAGCGATCGCGCGGAATGTCGAGATCGATATCTTTCAGGTTGTGTTCGCGGGCGCCGCGGATGGCGATGACGCGGCGATCCTCCGCGCCGCCTCGACCGGGGCGGCCGCTCTGCGCTTTGGCGGCTTTGTCGAACAGGTCGTTCATTCAGGTTGTCCGCTCGTCGCAAATTTTATCCTGAAAGCAGTCTGGACTTCCTGCTTGTCGCGGCGCCGCGATCGGCAAATGCGGCCGCCGGGATTGCGGGAAACGAGCGGATATGGAACCCGCCAGCTGTTTCAGGTGCTGGACCGAACATAGTGAGAACGACGGACGTTTGCCAGCGCGTGAATAGGGGTATTCCCGGGAAAAACAGTTGCGGCCTGCGCAACTCCGCGCTGCCGACCGATTGAGGGTTTAAAGCCCAGCGGCTTCGCGCGTTGGCTACGGCTGTTGGCTACGGCTTGGGGCCGCCCGACCAATTGAAACGATAATTGAGGCCGACGATGATCGTGTGGAGATTGGAGCTTACGCTGACAGGCGTAATGCTGCTGAAATTGTAGTTCTTGCTGCCGAAGTCATAGAAATCATACTCGATCTTGGCTGAGAGATTCTCAACGAGCCCGAATTCAATCCCGGCGCCGACGGTAAATCCGGTGCGGTTGTCGGTCATGACTTGGGTGGCCGCGGTAATTCCCCCGCCAGTGGTGAGAAGATCTTCGGTGTATCTGACGCGCATCCAGGCGCCGCCAGTCTTGGCGTAAAACAGCCAATCGTTCGCAGCGTAGCCAACCCGTCCGGTCAGGGCGGCAAACCACTGGGCTTGAGAGGTGAAGCGTTCCGAGGCGATGAAGGTCGGTGTTGGGGGGATCTGACAAGCAGGTGCGGCACCTGCACACCCGATCACGGTATTTCCGTTGATCGCAGATTCGGTCCATGTGCCTTCGACCCCGACCACCCAGGGTGCGAATTCGTAATTGGCCCCGACTTGGGCACCGCCGATAACTCCGGCCGGCCGTAGATTGCCCGTGTTCGCAAGATTGAAGCCGCCCAGCGAGACGCCGTTTTGGCTCACGGAATCAACCAGCATTCCGCCGCCGATATGGCCGCCCAAATAGATGCCGGTCCAGTCATAGATCGCAGGCGGGAGAGGCGGGTAATAGGACCGGCTCGGAACGCCCATATCGGCCGCCTGCGCCGGCACGGCCGCCATCGCAAATCCGCAAAGAACAAAACCCCAGATCGCGCTCGCCAAGGACCGCCCCGACGACGCCGATAACCGGCAAATTGGCCTCATTCACCCACCCTCAAAGGCACGAGGTGACCACGGCTCACTGGTAGGCAAAGTACAATGCTTCTGCGAGCTTAGGAATAGTGCAAAAAAACAACAGCTAGCCGGAATGTTTGCGGGGGCTGAAGCCTTGCCGACGAGCGGTACATTCCCATGCCACGTCACGGAGCATGTCACGTCAGTGGAATCTGTAGTCGAGACCGAGCCGAATCATGCTGGTGGAGAATTTCACGGTGTCGTTGGGGTTTGAGCTGCCGCCGGGGAGGCCGAGGTCGCTGCCGCAAGCGGCCGTGCTGGTGCAGGTCGTATTTCCCAATTTCATGTAGAGATATTCGATCCGGGCGGTCAGGTTCTCGGTCAAAGCCGCTTCCAGATCGGCGCCGGCCGTCCAGCCGCCTTTGGTCGTGCGCTGGAAATTGCCACTTTGCCCCGGTGCAATGTCACCGAGCGCGCCGCCGGCCGTGCCATAGAACAGTACGCGGTCGGCAGCATAACCTAGCCGCGCGCGTAGGGTCGAAAACCAGAAATTTTTGGTCTCGCACTGCGTCCCGGCACTGCAGAACGGGCTGGACACTTTGCCATCGATAAAGGAGCCGTCGAAATCGGCCTCGGCGCCGAGGACAAACGAATCGGTCTGGAAATTGGCGCCGATCGTTGCGCCGGTGAGGAAACCTCTCAGATTGAAATTGCCGGTCGTACCACCAAGATCGGTGGGATCCGACCAATTGCTGGTGCCAAAGCCGTAGCCCAAATTGAAGCCGAAATAGATCCCGCCCCAGTTATAAACCGCGACCACCGGGGGCGCGTAAGCCGCCGGGGCGCGTGGAGGCGGCGGCGCGGCAGGCGGCGGCAGGTCAGAGGCAAGCCCCTGGCCCCCAGCTGCCAATGCTAAGGTCCCCGCCAATAGCCAGCGTTTCATGCGACCCCAAAAAGTGGCGTCACAGAGAGAGTTTCCCCGATGCCGGAGTAAGTGGCTGATCCGTCAATGGAAAGATGTAACGCAAAAGCCACAGGCGGTGATTTTATACACGCTCTGGTTAATATGGAGCCGTCCTCACACGTAGAATCAGAAACGGTCATCTATGCTCTTTGAGCATCAACGTGCGGTGGTCTTCAGTCGCGCCTGTGCCCGCTGTGCTTGTACCCTCGGTCAAAAGGCCTTAGAACAAACAGCGAACCCGGTTGCTCAGCAGTGGTGAAAGACAAGCGCATGTGGAAAACGGCCGCGTGTGGAAAACGAGCTTGGTGGTTGCGGACCGTTCGCGTGGCACTACTGTCATGAACAGCCGATTGCGATGGTGGCCAGGCGGCGCGATCAAGCCTGGGATGCGGAAATGATCAGCGAGCAATGAGCGGAGTAGGACAATGGCGGGAAGCGTGAACAAGGTCATTCTGATCGGCAATCTGGGCGCCGATCCCGAAATCCGTCGCACTCAGGATGGCCGGCCGATCGCCAATCTACGGCTCGCGACCTCGGACTCCTGGCGCGATAAGGCCACCGGCGAGCGACGGGAAAAAACCGAGTGGCATCGCGTCGTGATCTTCAACGAAAACCTGTGCCGGATCGCCGAACAGTACCTGAAAAAGGGCTCCAAGGTTTACATCGAAGGAGCATTGCAAACCCGCAAGTGGCAGGACCAATCGGGTCAGGATCGCTACTCGACCGAGGTCGTGCTGCAGGGATTTCGCGGCGAGCTGACATTGCTGGATCGCGCCGGATCGTCGTCGAGCGATGCTGGATCGGATGAGAATGGCGAGTTCGGCTCGCCCGGCCCGACCCGCAAGGCCGCGGTGGCGGCGGCTGGAGCGCCCCGCGGCGATATGGATGACGAGATTCCGTTCTGAGCGCGGCTGAATTGTTGCTACGAGGCGTTCAGCCGATTTGTGCCCGCGTTTGGCTGTTGCCCGGAATGCGAGCCGTTGAACGACGCGGCGATGCTTGATCTCATTTTCGCGCTCAAATTTGTGCATGTGCTCGCTGCCGCAACGATGTTCGGCGTCTGGCTCTGCCTGGCGATTGTCACGCTGCGCGGCCATCGCTCGGGCAACTCATCCGTTATCGCCGTTACAACGCAATTTGTCGTCGACATTGAAAAAATGGTCATGGCGCCTGCCATCGCCGCACAGCCGGTGTCAGGGATTCCGCTCGCTTGGGCGATCGGCGTTTCGCCGCTGAATGAATTCTGGATCGTGGTGTCGCTCGGGCTGTTTGTGGTCGCCGTAGCGTGCTGGCTTGCGGCTTTTCGCGTCGAGACTCGTGTTCGCAGGTTGAGCCGGCAGGCAGCATTGAACGCCGTGGCGTTGCCGGGCGATTATCGCCGCATGTTCCAGGCTTGGTCAGCACTCGCAGCAGCCGGGCTACTGGCGACCGCTGCAATCTTCGCTCTCATGATTTGGCAGCCGCGGCTCGACTAAACACGGCCGGGCGATTGCACTGCGCGCTGGCGCAGCGGTCAGCGAGTTGAAAGATTATCCGCCCAAAATAGCGCGTACGCCGTCGACTACATATTGCACGGCTAAGGCAGCGAGTAGCACGCCGAGCAGGCGCGACAGTACGATATTGCCGGTCATGCCAAGAAGACCGCTGATGCGCTCGGCGAAAAAGAACGCGGCGACGCAGCATGCGGCCACCAGTGCGACCACGACGAGCAGGCTCACGATCATCAGCCAATTGCCATGAGCATGTCCGGCCAGCAAAACCGTCGCTGTGATTGCGCCAGGGCCGGCCAGAAGCGGAATCGCAAGCGGAAAAGCAGCGACATTGCGCACATGCTCTTCGACGGCCTGCTCGGCGGCTTCGCTTTCCCGGCGAATGCGAACGCCAAAAACCATTTCCGAGGCGATTGAAAACAACAGTAGTCCGCCGGCAATCCGGAATGCGGCGAGCGAGATTTGCAGAGTTTCGAGGAGCCAATCGCCGATCAAAGCGGATCCGGCGAGGATTGCGCCCGCGATAATACTTGCGCGTACTGCCACGACGCGGCGGGCGGTGCGCGGCAGACCGTCGGTTACGGCGAGAAAGGTCGGCGTGAGCCCGAACGGGTCGACTACGACGAACAAGGTCAAGAAAGCCGAGATGGCATAATCAAAAGGCATTTTTCGAACTCAGCGCAATGCAATCAAAGCGCGATCTATTTGCCGCTTATGTGGGGATTTAACGGCACGGATGCGGGCAGGTCTCCACCCATTTTCGGGGTCAATTTTTCTCTCTTTTGCGCGTTCTGCCACGAGCAATTTCCCGACCCTTCCCCAAAAGTACAAGGCATTGCCTAGCCTATTGAAATAACATACGAAAACCCCATATTTCGCGGGCCGATATGAGTGGCTTTGCCAGGCCTGATCGGCTATAAAAATAAGCGTCCGATTCGTCAGGATTTTTGCCTTGTCAGAGCAGAATAGTGGGCCGCCGGACGACGGCGGCAACGGCGGTGCTCCGTCCGATATTCGCCCCGTGTCAATCACGGAGGAGATGAAGAAGAGCTACCTCGATTACGCTATGAGCGTGATCGTGGCGCGTGCATTGCCGGATGCGCGCGACGGGCTCAAACCGGTGCATCGGCGCATCCTCTATTCGATGCACGAGAACGGCTACGAGTGGAACAAGCCGTACCGAAAATCCGCGCGCATCGTCGGCGACGTCATCGGCAAATATCACCCGCACGGCGATCAGGCGGTCTACGACGCGCTCGTTCGCATGGCGCAGGATTTTTCGATGCGCCTGCCGTTGATCGACGGGCAGGGCAACTTCGGCTCGGTCGACGGCGATGCACCGGCGGCCATGCGGTACACCGAAGTGCGGCTGGAACGCGTGGCCGGCACATTGGTGGAGGACCTCGACAAGGACACCGTCGATTTCCAGCCCAATTACGACGGCTCCGAGCGAGAACCCTCGGTCCTGCCGGCGCGCTTTCCCAATCTCCTGGTCAATGGCGCCGGCGGCATCGCAGTCGGCATGGCGACGAACATTCCCCCGCACAATCTTGGCGAGGTTGTCGACGCCTGCACCGCGCTGATCGACGATCCGGCACTCTCGATCGAGGATCTCATCGCGATCGTGCCCGGACCAGATTTTCCGACCGGCGGCATCATTCTCGGCCGGCAGGGCATCCGTGCCGCTTACCACCTCGGCCGCGGCTCGATCGTGATGCGCGGCAAAGTGGAGTTCGAGACCTTGCGCGGCGAGCGCGAGGCCATCGTGGTGAGCGAAATCCCGTACCAGGTCAACAAGGCGCACCTGGTGGAGCGCATCGGCGAATTGGTGCGCGACAAGAAGGTCGAAGGAATCGCGGCGCTTCGCGACGAGTCCGACCGTCATGGCTATCGCGTCGTCGTCGAATTGCGGCGCGACGCCGTGCCGGACGTCGTGCTCAATCAGCTATATCGTTTTACCGCGCTGCAATCCTCATTTGGCGCCAACATGGTCGCGCTCGAAGCCGGCCGTCCGTTGGTGATGAACCTGAAGGACCTGCTCACGTCCTTCATCGCGTTTCGCGAACAGGTCGTTTATCGCCGTACCAAGCATCTTCTCGGCAAGGCCCGCGATCGGGCTCACGTGCTGGTCGGGCTTGCTATTGCAGTCGCCAATATCGACGCGGTGATTAAACTGATCCGCGCCGCCAAGGATGCCAATGAGGCGCGAGACCAATTGATGGGCCGCGATTGGCCGGCCCGCGATGTCGCTGCGATGGTCACATTGATCGACGATCCGCGCCATGTCGTCTCGCGGGAGGGTACAACGCGACTGTCAGCGGAACAGGCGAAGGCGATTCTGGACCTGCGCTTGCAGCGGTTGACCGCGCTCGGCCGCGACGAGATCAAGGCCGAGCTCGATAAGCTTGCCGAAGAGATCGCCGACTACCTCGATGTGCTGCGCTCGCGCGCCCGCATCCAGACGATCGTCAAACAGGAGCTCGCCGCGATCAAGAACGAATTCGCCACGCCGCGGCGTACCGTGATCCTCGATCAAGAAGGCGAGATGGAAGACGAGGACCTGATCCAGCGTGAGGACATGGTCGTCACCGTCTCGCATGCCGGTTACGTCAAACGCGTGCCGCTGTCGACTTATCGGGCGCAAAAGCGCGGCGGCAAGGGGCGGGCCGGCATGCAGACGCGCGATGAGGATTTCGTGACGCGCCTGTTTGTCGCCTCGACGCACACGCCGGTGCTTTTCTTCTCGTCGCGCGGTCAGGTCTACAAGGAAAAAGTCTGGCGGTTGCCGCAGGCGGCGCCGCAATCGCGGGGCAAGGCCTTGATCAACATTCTGCCGCTCGAGCAGGGCGAAAACATCACGACGATCATGCCACTGCCGGAAGAGGAGAGCACGTGGGAAAAGCTTGACGTGATGTTTGCCACTACGCGCGGCACCGTACGACGCAACAAACTATCGGATTTCGCCGATGTACGGCGGTCCGGGATCATCGCCATGAAGCTCGACGAAGGCGACGCCATCGTCGATGTCCAGATTTGCACCGAGAACGATGACGTACTGCTCACCTCGGCCGCCGGCCAATGCATCCGCTTTGCGGTGAACGACGTGCGCGTTTTCCAGGGTCGCACTTCCATGGGCGTGCGTGGAATTAATCTCGGTGACGGCGACAAGGTCATTTCGCTCTCGATCCTGCGTCATGTCGACGTCACGGCCGAAGAGCGCGCCGCCTATCTCAAGCGCGCCAGCGCGGTGCGGCGCGGCGGCAACGGCGATGACAACGGTCTGGATCAGGAGGAGGCCGAGGGCGCGATCGAGCTCGGCGAGACCCGCTACGTCGAGATGTCGGCGGCCGAGCAGTTCGTGCTGACGATCTCGGAAAAAGGCTTTGGCAAACGCACGTCTTTCTACGAATACCGCACCACCGGACGTGGCGGCAAAGGCATCGTCGCCATGGCGATCACCGAGAAGAACGGCCGGCTGGTGGCGTCCTTCCCGGTCGAGGAAAGCGATCAGATCATGCTGGTCACCGATGGCGGCCAGCTTATCCGCTGCCCGGTGGATGGCATCCGCATCGCCGGTCGCGCAACACAAGGCGTCATCGTGTTCTCCACGGCGGAGGGCGAACGTGTCGCCTCGGTTGAGCGATTGACCGAGGACAGTCAGGAGAACGGGGACGAATGACGCACCCCGCCGAGCTCTGGAAACACGATGGCGTGCGTGTGATTCCGGGCAGCCAGCTCGATCCCAACGTGCCGTCGACGCCAGGTATGGATCGCAAGGCGGCGATCAACTTCGCTCGCGCCGGCGCAAAGAAGCTGTGGGCAGGCACGGTGACGATCAAGCCGGATGCGAAGACCGGGGCGCACCACCACGGCCACCTGGAGAGCATTATTTATGTGGTGCGCGGTAAGGCTCGCATGCGCTGGGGCGAGCGTCTGGAATTTACCGCCGAGGCCAATCCGGGTGATTTTATTTTTATTCCGCCTTACGTGCCGCATCAGGAGATCAACGCCAGCCCTGATGAAATTTTAGAATGCGTTCTGGTGCGCAGCGACGGCGAAGCTATCGCGATCAATCTCGATATCGAGCCGGTGGAGAAGCCGCAAACGGTATTATGGGTCGATCCGATTCACCGCGATCCAAGCGAAAGCAAATAAATTTCGTGCAGAAGTAACGTCCCACCGCGTGGGCATTCGAAGCTCGGAGTGCCGATATGGCGAATCCGCCGGTCGATTTTCGACTCCTGGCAGGCGCTGGCGTTCCTGCCCGCGACTTCAAGGCTGGCGATGTGATCTTTAGGCAGGGTGACCTGGCGCAGGAATTGTTCATTATTCAGAGCGGCGAAGTCGAAATTCGTCTCGGCAATCGTGTCCTCGAGACGTTGCCTCAATACAGCATTTTCGGAGAAATGGCCCTGATCGATAACGCGCCGCGCAGTGCGACAGCAGTTGCCGCCAGCGACGCCAAACTTGTTCCGGTCAGCGAGAAGCAGTTTTTGTTTCTGATCAGTAACACGCCCTATTTCGCGCTCAATGTAATGCGCGTTATGGCACGGCGTTTGCGCGGGGCGAACACCGCCCTGTAATTACGCGGGGGTGGTTCGCCGCCGCCGTACAGTTTTATCGGAACGCAAGTCGGAGCTTCACCATGATAACGCCGCTGGCGCTTGGCGAGATCACCATTCATCCGGTGGTCGAGCAGCAGGGAGCGTTTTTTGATGCGCTAGGTTTCTTCCCGAAACTCACCAAAGAACTGCTTGAGGAAAATCGGGCTTGGCTGCAGCCGGAATTTGTCGATGTCCAGGATAGGTTGGTGCTCTGCATTCAGAGCTTCGTCGTCAAGACGCCTCGCCACAACATTCTGATCGACGCTTGCGTCGGCAATCATAAGCCGCGACCGGCGCGCCCGTTTTGGAACATGTTGAACAGCGATCGTTTCGAGCAGGGCCTGACGACTGCCGGGCTCGCCGTGAACGATATCGATTACGTCATGTGCACGCATTTGCACACCGATCACGTCGGCTGGAATACGCGCCTCGAAAACGGGCGATGGGTGCCGACCTTTCCGAACGCGACCTATATCATGGCCGATCGCGAGCTCGCACATTGGACGCAACGGGAGAAGGAAAATCCGCAATCGGTCCCGTGGATTACGGACTCGGTGCTTCCAGTCATTGAAGCCAAGCGCGCAAAGATCGTCACCAGCGATTTTGGCTTCGACGATTCAGTAAAGCTTATTCCGACGCCCGGTCACACGATCGATCATTTCTCAGTACTGATCGGGCGCTCCCGAGCGAACGCGCTGGTTACCGGAGACATGATCCATTCGCCGTTGCAGGGAAAATATCCGGAGCTCGGCATGATGTCCGATTACGATTCCGTCCAAGCCGGAGCAACCAGGCGCGCGATCTTTGATCGCTTTTGTGACGAGCCGACGATCATGTGCGTCACCCACTTTCCAAGTCCCTCGACGGCACGCGTGCGACGCTGGACGGACGGCTATCGATTTGTCCCGGTCCGCGACTGAGTTCAGAGACCTTCCTTTTCGTTGTCTCACGACCGCAGCGAAGCCTTGTTCACGGCTCGGAACCAAAACGGCACGAGGGGGTTGGCGCTTCGTCGCGGCAGCAGTTCGGTGTGAACGCAATGTTCAAAACAGCTTTGGCTATGTCGATCGTAATCGGCGGCGCGATCGTAATTTATGAAACATTTCATCAGGATTCGTGGTGGTACGGTTCGAGCCTGGCGATGGCCTGGGGTGCGACGGTGTCCTGGGCGAGAAATCTGATTTAGCGGGTCCGCATTTTCTACGTCGCTCCCGAAGAACTCTTTGAACGTCGCTGCTGAAAAACAAAGTGCCGACAGCCGCGGCGTCGGCGTGTATTTTGGCGACGCGGCTGTACCCTTTTCGCCGCATCCCGCGCCTGCGGCAGTCGCGCGGTTGGGAAGCTATGTCTGAAAGGGCAGCCAAAATGGACGCCCTTTCGCTTGGTCAGTCCCGATGGTGGTGATGATGGTGATGGTGGTGACGGTGCGCTCGCGGCCCGACCCGGACATGAACGCGCGCGCCATGATGGTGATGATGATGGTGATGCCCGATCACAACCTGCGCGGTCCGGGTGCCGCCGCTCTGTGCCAGTCGTTCATCATCGGCTTTTAGCAGAGGCAGCGCATTCGGGATCGGATCGAGCAGGTCGCGATAGCTGGTAGCCTGCGGGGGTTCCGGCCCGCTTGCCGGCGCCGCCTGAGCGGCGGTCATCGTGGTGAGAGCTGCGGCCGCTCCCAACAGGCCGGCTAGTTTCTTGTCCATGGTTCCTCCAAAGGCGAACTTCGCCCTTCACCCGACGCCCGACGCCCGACGCCCGACGCCCGACGCCCGACGCGACAAGTCATTGCGCGGAAATAAGTTCCCTGGGTTGCCGCTGCGTGCCCGGAGATTTCAATGGGGCACTCACTGCGCGCTCCCTCAATGGTCGAATACCCCGCATCGCGTGAGCTTTGAGAGCAGTCCCCGACAACACAATGCACAGCCGGGTTCGGTGGAACATTCCATGCTGGGATTTCGCGTCGCGTCAGCTTAATATTGGCCACGTGTTTCGGTCAGGGGGACGACCGAATGGCTGACTACTACTCAGTGCTTGCCCGAGCGGTCGTAAACCTCGAGACGGGGGATGGTGCCGCGCGCGAGGAGTTGTACGAGCGCGCCCGCAGCATCATCGTCGCCGAACTGCGCAAGCAAAATCCAAAAATTTCAGCCCTGACGATCACGCACGAGCAAGCTGCGCTGGAAGCGGCAATTCGCAGGCTCGAAGCCGAATTGCAGCCCCGGCCAAGAGACAAAGACCGCAAGAGCAGTCCACACGGTCGATTGCAAGCCGCGGAGGCCGATCACTTGGGAGAGATGCCGAAAGCGCTCGCCGCGATGCTGTTTGGGACCGCCTATCTGGCGGCGATCATCGGCTTCAGCGGCGTCATCTATTTGCGCGGTCTGGCGCTGGTCTACGCCGACATCATTCAATATCCGATCCTGCTTGGCGCCATGGCGGGTCTCGGATGTTTGTTAGTCCCCCTATCCCGAACGGTATTTCGAAGGCTCCGCGTTTACAGTCGGAGCGCCATTCCCGCCCGATGATTTATTTGAGCAGTGGCTCAGTTGTTGTTCAACTCAGCAATTGCACTTTTCCGGTCCTTAACTCGTAAATGCCGCCAACCACACGGATTTTGTTGTCGGCGGCCGATGCGCTCAGGATCGGAGCGGCATTTTTGAGCTTATCGACATTGAGCGTGACGTTGCGCCGGGTGGCATTGGCCAGCAAGTCGCCGCTTTGCCCTTGGACCGCATCAACCGCGGGCTTGAGAGCCGCGACCAGTGACGGTAAATGACCGGGCAGGGTCGTGCCGTCCTTCAACGACTTGATGGTGGCATCCACCGCGCCGCACGCTTCGTGCCCAAGCACCATGATCAACGGCGTCTTGAGCACCGCGACAGCGTATTCCAAGCTGGCCACCATTTCGTCGCTGGCGAAATTGCCGGCGACGCGGCAAACAAACAGGTCGCCCCGCGCGGTATCGAAACAGAGTTCGGGAGCAATGCGCGAATCGGCACAACTCAGTATCGCGGCGAAGGGATTCTGGCCTGTGCTCAGCGCCTCGCGTTCGTGCGCGAAGTCGTGCCGGAGCCCGATTCCTCGAATGTAGCGGCCGTTGCCTTTCGTTAAACGGTCAAGCGCGGCATCAGGGGAGATGACATTTTGCGGCTTCGGGGGCGTCTTTTTGCTCGCGGCCATGGCCGGTCGGCCGATCAAGCCTGCCGCCAGCGCCGAGGCTGTAAATGTCAGAGCGCTGCGTCGCGTTACAGAATATGCGTTCCGGCAAATTTCGCACATGCTTTCCCCCATGTTGCTGACCGCGACGATACTAGTTGGCACGCAGTGTAAAGTAAATTTGCGGCGTCCACCGCGCCGTAACTTTGTGGACGAAATGAGAGTTACACACCATTGATTTGGTGATTACTCACCCCGCCAGGCCGCGCTGGCAAATCGCTTCGCCTCATCGGCGGCGCGAAACAGCGCCATGGCTTTATTGATGCATTCCTGTTGCTCGTACTCGGGTTGGGAATCGGCAACGATGCCGGCGCCGGCTTGAACATACATCTTGCCGTCCTTGAGGAGTGCGGTGCGCAGGGCGATGCAGGTGTCCATCTGTTCGCCGGCCGAAAAATATCCGACGCACCCGGCGTACAGAGAACGCTTTTCTCTTTCTAGCTCGTCGATGATCTGCATCGCGCGCACTTTCGGTGCGCCGGAGACGGTCCCCGCCGGGAAACCGGCCGCCAGGGCATCGAGCGGCCCGCAATCTTTGCGCAATGTTCCCTCGACATTCGAAACGATATGCATAACCTGACTGTAGCGTTCAATGAAGAACTGGTCGGTGACTTTGACGCTGCCGATCTCGGCAACCCGGCCGACATCGTTACGGCCGAGATCGAGCAGCATGAGATGCTCGGCGCGCTCCTTGGGATCGGCGAGAAGCTCGGCTTCAAGCGCGAGATCTTCACGCGGCGTGGCGCCGCGTGGGCGCGTGCCTGCGATCGGGCGAATAGTTACGGTCCTGCCGGCGGTCTTGACCATGATTTCAGGGCTCGATCCGGCAATGGCAAAGTCGCCGAAATTAAGAAAATAAAGATACGGCGATGGATTGATGCGGCGCAGAGCGCGATAGAGCGCAAACGGCGGCAGCGCGAATGGCAGTTCGAAACGCTGTGAGAGCACGACCTGGAAAATGTCGCCAGCGGCGATGTAGTCCTTTGCGCGCGCAACCATGCGTTTGAATTCGGCGGGAGTCGTGTTGGACGTAGGCTTGACCAGCAATGATTCGCTCTCGATTTCTGCTGTCTTATCGAGCGGCCGGTCCAATAAGTGAACCACCGCCGATAGACGCTCCTTCGCGCCTGCTAGCGCCGCTTGAGCCGGCACTGCCTTGTGCCTGCGAACCGGCGTCACGATCGTAATCGTGTCTTCGACCGCATCGAAAACCAGGATCAATGTCGGGCGGATAAGGACGGCGTCCGGAATGCCAATCCGGTCGTCGCGGGGCGGCGGCAGGTCTTCAATCAGTCGGACGATGTCGTAGCCGAGATAGCCGAAAACGCCGGCAGCCATAGGCGGCAGGACGTCGGGTAGGGCAATGTGGCTTTCGGCAATGAAGCTGCGCAGCGCAACGAGTGGCGCGTCGTCGAGCGCTGCGAATGCCTCGGGCTCAGTTTGCGCGGCGCGATTGATCTCCGCCCGGCGACCATCGATGCGGAATATGAGATCCGGCTCCAGGCCGATAATCGAGTAGCGCCCGCGAACCGCGCCGTCTTCGACCGACTCCAAGAGAAAACTCGCGGGCCGTGAGTCGGCGATCTTGAGAAACGCCGAAACCGGTGTTTCCAGATCCGCAACCAGCGTGGTCCATACTACCTGCGGTTCGCCCGCTGCATATCGCGCTGCGAACGATTCGGCCGAAGGCTCGAACTGCATCTAGTTGGTGTCCGGCGGGCTGTTGCCTGTCGCTTGCGCCAGCACCGACGCGTTTACCGAGGCGCCGAGATCGTCTTCGAGCCGGGCGACGTATTGGCCGACCAGATCGGCCGAGAGCTCCCGTTGCACGGTCTGGGTCATACGTTCGTGGTCGGGCGAATTTGCATCGAGCGCTGGCGTGTTGACTTCAAGCACACGAAACACGATCCATTGCGATGGATTGTCGCCTGCCACGCTGCCGTATGCGTCTTTTGCAGTTTGGAAGACGGCATCGGTCATCCGGGCCGAAATGCCGCCACTGGCGGTGCCGCGCTTGATGTTCTTTGCAGTCTGAACCTTAAGGCCATCGGCTGAGGCTAACGCGGGCAACTGGTCGCCGCTGTTGAGCTTGCCGATCATGTCGCTAGCCTTGGTTTTCAATCGGGAAGCGACCGCGTCGTCGCGCCAGCGCTGCTCAACTTCCGCTTTGACTTCATCGAGCGTGCGCTCGCGTGCCGGCGCGATCGCCGCGACGTCATACCAGATATAGCCGCCGTCAGCGTCGATCGGATCGTTGTCGACGCCGACATCGGAGGCAAACGCGGCTTTAACTACGTCGGCGCCGTGGGCGATATTAGGGAGCGGCTTGCCGTCTGGATCGCGCCCGGACCGGTCCACTTCGTAAGTAGTCACCGGCAGCTTCAACTTCGCGGCGGCTTCCTCAATGGTACTGCCGCCGGCCCGATCGTCCTCGATCTTGTCGTGCAGATTTTGCACCTGGGTCTTGGCGCGTTCGAGCGCAATATCGGAGCGAAGCTGCGGCGTGACTTCGGCAAGGGATCGCGTCGTTTCAGGTACAATCTGCAGGACTGTGACGAGCGCGGCTCCGAACCGCGTCTGTATCGGCGCGCTGATTTCGCCGTCCTTCAGGCTGAAGGCCGCATCAGCGACCGTCGGCTCCACGATGCGTGATTTCTGTATCGTGCCTAGGTCGATGTCTTGGTCCTTCAAGCCGCGGTCGCCGGCGATCTCGCCGAAATGCGCGCCGTTTTTGATGCGGTCGGCGGCGGCTTGCGCATCGGCCAAGGTCGGAAACACAATCTGCTCGACGTGCCGCCGCTCCGGTGTCGTGAAACTTGAGCGCCTCTGATCGTAGGCTTGTTTGATGTCGTCGTCGGAAACTTCAAGCCATTTCGCCAGCTCCGCCGGAGTCACCGTAACGATTGCGATCTTCCGGTATTCCGGAGCGCGGAACAGGATTTTGCGCTCGTCAAAATACTTCTTCAGCTCTTCCTCGGTTGGCTTTGGAATGTCGCCGGCTTGCGCCGGGCCGAGCGCGATATATTCGACACTGCGCTGCTGGTTCTCGAACTGGTTGATCGCATCAAGCCAAGCTTTGGGGGCTGCGAGATCGGCAGAGACGCTGTCCAGAATCTGCCGGCGCAGGATTTCCTGCCGTTGTTCGACCACGAACCGCTGCTCGGAGTAGCCGATATTGCGCAGGATCATTTCGAACTTGGCCCGATCAAATTGGCCGGTGGCAGTTTGCAGCTTCGGATCCGATGTGATTTGCCGCGCGATGTCGGCGTCGGAGAGACCGAGCCCCATCTGGCGCACGCGTTGATCGAGTCCAGCCTGCGCAATCATCTCGCCTAACACTTGCCGGTCGAGCCCGAGAGCGTTGGCGCGGTCGGCCGGTATCGGCCGTCCAAGTTCGCGGCCGATCTGCTGCAGGCGATCTTGATAATTTTGCCTAAAACGATCGATCGGGATTTCGGCGTCGCCGATCTTGGCAAGGGTGGTGCGGCCAAAGCCACGAAAAATATCGTTGATGCCCCAGACGGCGAAACTGCCGGCCAGCAGCGTCATGACCGCGGCCATGACGCCGCGGCCAAGCCAATTTTCGGAGGCTTTGCGAATTCCCCTGAGCATGCTGCCAACGTTGAAATGCGCTGATCGGCGCAGCGCGGCGGTGCACTATAAGGATGGGCCAGTGTTGCCGCAACCGAGGGGCGGTGAGCCGTAAAGCGCCTCTTTTCCGCCTGCAACCGGTCTGCTAACGGCTGTTTGTCGCAGGCTATACGGCGATTTTTTAGAGGGTGCATCGAGATCAAGATGACGTGTCGTCCGTTAGTTGCCGCGAACTGGAAAATGAACGGGCTGAAAGCCTCCATCGCGGAATTGGAAAAAATCATTGCCGGCGCGCGTAACCTTGCCGCAGTTGACCTTGTGGTCTGTCCGCCGGCAACGCTCATCGCTGGCTTTGCGGCGAAGGCGCAGGGAACACCCGTCGCTATCGGCGGTCAGGACTGCCACGCCGAGGCGGCGGGTGCTTATACCGGGGATATTTCCGCTGAAATGCTGCGGGATGCTGGAGCCACGGCCGTGATTGTCGGACATTCCGAGCGGCGCCGTTACCATGGGGAGACGGATGCGGCGGTTCGCGCCAAGGCGCTCGCGGCGCGGCGCGCCGGCCTTCTTGCGATTATCTGCATCGGTGAAACGCGTGCCGAGCGCGATGCCGGGCGTACCCGCGACGTGTTGGGCACGCAGTTGGACGGTTCGTTGACCGATGATGGCGAGAACATCGCGATCGGCTATGAACCAATCTGGGCCATAGGCACCGGCGTAACGCCGACGCGTGACGATGTCGGCGGGACGCACGCATTCATCCGGGCGCGATTGTCGTCGCGCTTTGCAGAGATCGGCCGCAACACGCGCATTCTCTACGGCGGCTCCGTCAAGCCAGGCAACGCAAGAGACCTGCTCAGAGTCAAAGACGTTGATGGGGCGCTTGTCGGTGGGGCAAGCCTCAATGGCGACGAATTTCTGGCGATTGCCGGCGTGTACCGCAATCAGTGAGGCTCAGCTCGACGCGCGGTATTTGTGCGCAAAGAGCCATAGAAATGCCACCGCGGACCGTGTAGAGACCTCGCGGTTTCCTATATGAAAGGGGCGCTGGCGCGATCCCCAGGCCACGGCGCGGACGGATATTCGGAATGCTGACGGTCCTTATCGTTATTCATCTGATGCTGGTTATCGCGCTAATTGGCGTGGTGCTGCTGCAGAAGTCCGAGGGCGGCGGCCTCATCAGTTCAACGAGCGGGTTTCTGTCGAGCCGCGGCACCGCCAACGTCTTGTCGCGTACGACGGCGCTGTTGGCGGCGGGTTTCTTTGTCACCAGCCTGGTCTTGTCTTGGTGGGCGAGTTTTCAGCGCCATCCGGCCTCGATCATCAATACCGGCGCCCCCGCGAGCCAAGAAGTGCCCGCAGGAACGCCGCAACCGCCGCAATCGGGTCAAGGCGGCCAAGCCGGTGGGCTGCTCAATCAGTTGCAGAAGGGTATTCCGACGCTGCCGGCAGGCCCTGGAGCCGCTCCGGGCCAACAGCCCGCGCCCGCCCCTGATGGACCACAGGTCCCGCAATCGCGATAGGCCAGAGGGACAACCGCTATTTCGGGCTGGAAATGCGCATGGTCGCGACCTGCGATTATGCCTAAACACACAAGTGTAATGCACTGTAGAAACATCGTTTTTGGCTCGTCCCGGCGCGCGCTTTCCCGTGGCGCGCCAGCCATGCCAGAAAATCGCTCGTCGAATCGAGCAAGCCGCGCTAAGGGTTAGGTCCCATGGCGCGGTATATTTTTATCACCGGCGGCGTGGTCTCCTCACTGGGTAAGGGTCTCGCATCGGCGGCACTTGGCGCGCTTCTGCAGGCGCGCGGATACAAAGTGCGGCTGCGCAAGCTCGACCCTTATCTGAACGTCGATCCCGGCACGATGTCGCCGTATCAACATGGCGAGGTTTTCGTCACCGATGACGGTGCCGAGACCGATCTCGATCTGGGTCATTACGAGCGTTTCACTGGCCGTCCGGCGACGCGCCAGGACAATATTACGACCGGCCGTATCTATCAGGAAATTCTCGCTAAGGAGCGGCGCGGCGATTATCTCGGCGCGACCATCCAGGTTATTCCGCACGTCACCAATGCCATTAAGGATTTCATTCGCGACGGCAACGATGATTTCGACTTCGTTTTGTGCGAGATCGGCGGCACCGTCGGCGATATCGAGGGCTTGCCCTATTTCGAAGCGATCCGTCAGCTCGGCAATGATCTGCCGCGCGGCCACACGGTCTACATCCATTTGACCCTGATGCCGTTCATCCCGAGCGCAGGAGAGCTTAAGACCAAACCAACGCAACACTCGGTGCGCGAATTGCGGGCGATCGGTATCCAACCGGACGTCCTATTGTGCCGCACCGATCGAGAAATTCCCTTGAGCGAACGGCGCAAGCTGGCGCTGTTCTGCAACGTTCGCGAAAGCGCGGTGATCGAGGCCCGCGACGTCGACAACATTTATGCGGTGCCAGAGGCCTATCACGCCGCCGGCCTCGATAGTGAGGTTCTGGCGGCATTCGGAATTCAGAAGCCGCCGTCACCCGATTTGGCAACTTGGCATCTCATTAACGAGCGCATCCGCAATCCCGAAGGCGATGTCACGATCGCGGTGGTCGGCAAATATACGGGAATGAAGGATGCCTACAAGTCGCTGATCGAGGCGCTCTCGCACGGCGGGGTGGCCAACAAGGTCAAGGTCAACCTTGATTGGATCGAAAGCGAGGTGTTCGAGAACGAGGACCCGGTGCCATTTCTCGAACATGTTGACGGCATTTTGGTGCCGGGCGGATTTGGTTTGCGCGGCGCCGAGGGAAAAATTCGCGCCGCACAGTTCGCGCGGGAGCGCCGCGTGCCGTATTTCGGGATTTGCTTCGGCATGCAGATGGCCGTGATCGAGGCGGCGCGGAATCTTTGCGGTATTGAAGCGGCGAACTCGACCGAATTTGTCGCCACGCCCGAGCCGGTCGTCGGCCTCATGACAGAATGGATGAAGGGAAATGAGCTGCAAAAGCGCGGGCTCAGCAGTGAGATGGGAGGCACCATGCGGCTCGGCGCCTATCCAGCGGTGCTGCAGCGCGGCTCCCGGGTCTCGCAAATCTATCACGCTACTGAGATTTCCGAGCGCCATCGTCATCGCTATGAGGTCAACACCGCGTATAAGGACCGCTTGGCGCAGCATGGGATGCGCTTTTCAGGCATGTCTCCGGACGGCCTGCTGCCTGAAATAATCGAATATGATGATCACCCTTGGTTCATTGGCGTGCAATTTCATCCCGAGCTGAAGTCGCGGCCCTTTGCGCCGCACCCGCTGTTTGCATCCTTTATCAGCGCGGCGGTGGAGCAGAGTCGGCTGGTATAATTTTGGGTTGTCGGGCACGGTCCCCAACGTGCCGACGGGATGAGCAGCTTGGACCCTCGAAATCGATGGCCCACAATTCATTCTCGGGAGGAAACTCATGATCTATGAAATGCGTATTTACCGCTGTGTACCGGGCAGGCTCCCCGCTTTGCTGCAGCGCTTCGAGAAGGTCACCCTCAGTCTCTGGAAGAAACATGGCATCCGGCAAGCCGGTTTCTGGACCACGCTGATTGGCGATTCCAATCAAGAATTGACTTACCTGCTGGCCTGGGAATCGCTTGCCGAGCGGGAGAAGAAGTGGACCGAGTTTCTGAGCGATCCACAGTGGATTTCCGCGCGCGCCGAAAGCGAACGTGACGGTCCGATCATTCAGAATTCGCGCAACCAGATCCTTCAGCCGACCGCGTTTTCCGCGGTAACATGACTTAGAGCGCTGCCGCCACACTTAGGATCCGCGCCAGCAAGGCAGTAATGAGCGCAAAACCAAATTCGGTCGTTACCGTTGGCAAGGTCAAGTTCGGCAATGCCCTGCCGCTTGCCGTGATCGCCGGACCGTGCGCCTTGGAAAGCAGGCAGCACGCTTTCGAAATGGCCGCCGCGCTTAAGGAGATCACCGGCAAGCTCGGGCTCGGTCTTGTCTATAAGACCTCGTTCGACAAGGCGAACCGCACTAGCGCATCGAGCGCACGCGGCCTCGGCCTCGACAAGGCGCTCGCGATCTTCGCCGATTTGCGCGAGCGGCTCGGCATTTCACTTCTCACGGATGTGCACGAGCCAAGCCAATGCGCGGTGGTCGCGGAAGTGGTCGATGTTTTGCAGATTCCGGCGTTTCTCTGCCGCCAGACCGATTTGCTGATTGCCGCGGCAAAAACGGGACGCGCCATCAATGTCAAGAAGGGCCAATTCCTCGCCCCGTGGGACATGGCCAATGTCGTGGCCAAGATCACCGGCGCAGGCAATCCCAATGCGCTCGTGACCGAACGTGGCGTATCCTTTGGCTACAACACACTCGTTTCGGACATGAGGGCACTGCCGATCCTGGCAAAGATCGGCGCGCCAGTGATCTTCGATGCCACCCATTCGGTGCAGCAGCCCGGCGGGCAGGGGACTTCATCCGGCGGCGAGCGTGCTTTTGTTCCGGTACTGGCACGCGCAGCGACAGCTGTTGGCATCGCGGGGCTGTTCATCGAGACCCATCAAGATCCCGATCACGCGCCGTCCGATGGGCCTAACATGATCCCGCTCAAGGATTTGCCGTCGCTACTGGAGCGGCTTATGCAATTCGATCGGATCGCGAAGACAGGCTGAATTGTAAGCGCGCCGCGGTGCAGCTCACTTTTCTTCCACCTTATACGGCACCGCGGATGCAACGTCAGCGTCCACAGTCGGGATTTCCACTTCGGAGCAACCCGCAAGCCGCAGCGCAATTCGCAACCGGCCGCCGGCCTCTTGCAGAAGAGCGGCGGCTTTATCGGGCGTGCAGCCGTGCAAAATCAGCATCGCTTTCTTCACATTGCCGCCGGCCCGCTCGAGCGCATCGCGGAGTTCATCCTCGCTGCGACCGCTGAGCCGGCGCAATATGTTTTGACTGCGCCCGATCAGCTTCGCATTGACGGCTTGAACATCGACCATAAGACCTTCGTACACGCGGCCCAGCCGTATCATCACCAATGTCGACAGCAGGTTGAGCGCCACGCGCTGGGCGGTGCCGGCTTTCATACGCGTTGAGCCCGCAATCGGCTCGGGACCAGTGTCGAGTAAGATCGGACAATCCGCCTCAATGAGCAGTGGCGTCGAGCGATTATTGGCAATGCCGATGGCGAAGGCTCCGCACCGTTTTGCCTCGCGCATACACGCGACCGTGAACGGCGTCGTTCCGCTCGCCGCTACCGCGATAATGACGTCCGCGGCGCCAATTTGATGTTGTCTGATCAGCCACACGGCTTGGTCGATTTGGTCTTCCGCTCCCTCGGCCGAGCGCAGGAGCGCATCCTTGCCGCCTGCCATGAGAAGCAACAGGCGTTCCGGCGGCCAGTCGAACGTCGGGATAAGCTCAGCGCCATCCTGGACGGCGAGACGACCGGACGTCCCCGCCCCAACATAAATCAGTCTTCCAGTGCCAGAGAGGCGCGACTGCATCGCCGCTGCGGCTTGCTGTATGGCAGGCAGGGCCGCCCGGACTACCGCGACCGCCGCCATCTGGCTTTCGATCAAAGCGTCGAGGATATCGCCGGGTTCCCACCGATCGATATCCGAAAACCGCGGACTGGCGCGTTCAGTCTCCATGGATTCAATATCGGCGTCGCAGGCGTTGAATGGAATGAACCTTAAATCAAACCAAATTGGCCCTATTTTGTTCTTACAGTCTGGAGCGATTCCATGACTTTAGGAAGTTGATGGCAGAGCCAAATCTTCTGATTTTGGGCTTTGATGGCGGCGGGACACAGTCCCGGGCGCGCTTATGCGCCTATTCCGGGAGGTTGCTTGCCGAGGCCACAGGCGGCCCGGCCAACCTACGTCTGGGAATTGAGGCCAGTTTTTCATCGGTTCTCGATGCGGCACGCCAGTGTCTCGAGGATGCTGGGATGGCGCGCCAGAACCTTTCGCGCATTGTCGCATGTCTCGCCCTGGCTGGCGCGAGCGAGCCGGGGCATTTGGATGCCGCCAAAGGGCACCGGCACCCCTTTCGCGCCGCCGTTATCACCACCGACGCGCATGCCGCGTGCCTTGGAGCCCATGACGGCAAGGATGGAGGCGTGATCATTGCCGGGACTGGTGCGGTAGCATGGGCGCTGATTAAGGGAAAAACTTATCGCATCGGCGGCTGGGGCCTGCCCATCTCCGATGAAGGCAGTGGTGCATGGATCGGGAGCGAGGCATTGCGTCGGGTGCTGTGGGCGCACGACGGCCGGATCGCATGGACGCCGCTGCTGCGCGAACTGTTTGCGGATTTTTCCAACGATCCCCACGCGATCGTTGGCTGGACTGCTACCGCGTCGCCGCGCGACTTTGGCGCCTTTGCGCCGCGCGTCGCTGACTACGCCAGGAACGACGATCCAACGGCGATTGAATTGATGCAAACAGCCGCCGCCCACATCGATAGTCTTGCGGCAAGACTGATCGCGCTTGGTGTCCCACAATTGGCTTTAGTTGGTGGGTTTGCCGCGGCACTGCAGCCTTGGCTTGCGCTGCGAACAACGGCGCGGCTCATCCAGCCGGCCGGAGACGCGGTGCAAGGTGCATTGAGACTGGCTCGCGCGGCCGCTGAATCGCTGCAAGATGTTGCGTAGGGTGAAAACGCGCATGAAACTTGCCGCCGGGATGGAAAGCGACTTGCAGGAGGCGGCGGCCGCGGTCGAGCGGCAAACCAATGTTCTGGCCGCGCCGGCAACCGCGCTGATCCGCGAGCTCAGTCGTCATCCGCCGCGCGTGGTCGTTACTTGCGCGCGCGGCAGTTCGGCGCACGCGGCGACCTTCGCCAAGCATCTGATCGAACTTCGGCTAGGCGTACCCGTCGCTGCCGCGGCGCCCAATATTGCGACCGTCTATCACCGCGCATTGAGTCTAAAAGGTCAGTTGTTCCTGGCGATCTCGCAATCCGGCCGCAGCGACGATCTGATTGAGACGGCGGCGATGGCGCGGGCCGCGGGCGCGATCACGGCGGCCATCGTCAATGACTCAAAGAGCCCGCTGGCGGAGGTCTCACAATTCGTTCTACCGCTTGGCGCAGAAACTGAACGAAGCGTCGCCGCGACCAAGAGCTTCATCGCATCGCTTGCGGCGCTATTCCAGCTCACGGCGTTTTGGATCGATGATCCTGCAATGCGGTCGGCGCATGCGAAGCTGCCAAATCGTCTGGCGCAAGCAGCGCGGCTCGATTGGGGGCCAGCGCTTGCCGTGCTCAGCGGCGCTGACAGTCTGATCACGATTGGCCGCGGCCCCACGCTTGCGATAGCCCGCGAGGCCGCTTTGAAACTGAAAGAAACGTGCGAGCTCCACGCCGAGGCATTCAGCGCCGCTGAGTTCCGTCATGGACCAATTGCGCTTATTTCCGGAACCTTGCCGATCCTTGCTTTCAATCCATGGGACGACGCGGCGGCCAGTTTGACGACGTTGGTCGACGACTTACGCCGCAAGCGCGCTCGCGTGCTCGTCGCTGAGCCTGGAAATCCGCAAGACGATCGCTTGCCGGTCTTGCCGCCCGATCATCCCGACGCCGATGCAATCTGCATGATCCAAAGCTTTTACGCCTTATTGGTCAAACTCGCGGCGCAGCGCGGCACCGATGCGGATCGACCGCGACATTTGCAAAAAGTAACGCGCACGCGATGAGTGCCGAAACAAGCCGCCAGCCCCACGCGATCGCCGCGAGCTGCGTCTTTGACGGCGCAGTCGTGCATCGCGATGCCGCGGTCGTTATTGTTGATGACCGGATCGGGAGCGTCGTGCAGCGCACCGAGCTTTCCCGCGATTTGCCCGTGCATGAATTGCCGCCGGGGGTCTGGCTGGCGCCGGGCTTTATCGACCTTCAGGTCAACGGCGGTGGCGATGTTCTGTTTAATGATGCACCAACGCCGCAGACGATCCGCCGGATCGTAGCGGCGCATCGCCGGTTCGGGACCACAGCATTGCTTCCGACCTTGATCAGCGACAGCGCGGCAAAAATGAACGCCGCCGTGGCAGCGGTTGATGAGCTCAGCGGCGTTGATCCCGGCGTTCTCGGCATCCACCTCGAAGGTCCCTTCCTCTCCCCGGAAAAGGTGGGCGTGCACGCGCCGCGCCACATCAGGCCTCCGACCGCAAATGATCTCGATCTCATTACGGCCCGTCGCCGCGGCATCACCCTTGTCACCCTGGCGCCCGAGCAGGTGCCGCCCGACTTCATCGGCAAGCTCACAAGGGCCGGAGCGCGCGTCGCGCTCGGCCATTCCATGGCGACCTATGCACAGACGTGCGAAGCCATCGCTGCCGGCCTGACCGGCTTCACGCACCTATTCAACGCCATGCGTGGGCTCGATTCGCGCGAACCAGGACCGATTGCGGCGGCGCTGGATTGCGCAGATGTGTGGTACGGCCTCATCGTCGATGGCGTTCACGTTGCTCCGGCGATGCTGCGGCTTGCATTACGTGGCCGCGGTCGACCAGTTCTGGTGACGGATGCGATGCCGCCGGTCGGCGGCACGCTAGCGACATTTACTCTCAACGGCGATAAAATTTCTGTGCGCGATGGGCGTTGCACGCGGCAAGACGGCCGGCTCGCCGGAAGCTGCCTGGACATGGCGAGCGCGGTGCGCAATTGCGTGCGTTTGCTGGGCGTATCGCTGACGGATGCGCTACGTTTCGCTTCGACGCACCCAGCCGAATTCCTTGGACTCGACGCGAAGCTCGGCAGAATCGCGCCGGGGCTGCGCGCCGATCTGGTTGCGATCGATCCCGACGACATCCAAGTGCATCGCACCTGGGTTGCTGGCGAGAGCGAATGACTCCGCGCCGGCTGGTGCGGCGCTCACGCGAGCATATCGCATGTAAGCGGGATCACCTTGCGGCCATAGAGCTCGATGCAGCACATGATTTTTTCATGTGACAGCGTTCCAGCGCTGTATTTCATGTGAAAACGCGAAATGCCGAGCGCTTTGACTGTCGTGGCGATCCGGCGTGCGACCGTTTCCGGCGCGCCGACATAGAGCGAACATGTTCGATTTCGCTGTCGAATTGCGCGCGAGTCATGGGCGGCCAGCCGCGTTCGCGCCAATCCGGTCGCGCATTTTTTTGTAGTCCGGCCAGACCTCCTCACGTGCCTTGTCGTCGGTCTCGGCGACATAGCCGTGCGAATGCACACCGATCTCGCGTACCGGTCGGCCGAA
>JBAQBC010000382.1:0-8389 GCA_049286035.1 Xanthobacteraceae bacterium | reverse complement strand
ATCCGGCAGAAGCCGAGTTCGAAGCGCATGACGGAGAAATCCGCCCGCGCCGGCGTCGAAGCGGCAAAGCCGAGCGCCGATACCCCAACTGCAAAAACCAAACGTTTCATTGTGAGCTCCCTGTTGTGCCTTCCCAGGAACTTTCCGATAGTACGCACCCGAATTTCAACCAAGCCCATCTCGCTCCCGATAAACGACTATCATCAGGGTGCGGCAGGCCGGCAACAATGGAGGCGCGCATGCCGGAAGTCGTTGTCTATCTCTTGGAGGGTCGCTCGCTCGAGCAGAAGCGCGGACTGGTGAAAGACATTACGCAAGCCGTGGTCAAGAACGCCGGTACGACCGCCGATCAGGTCACGGTATCGCTGGTCGAGACTGCCAGAACTTCAAAAGCCAAAGGCGGCGTGCTGTTCAGCGAAATGGCCGGCCGCTAGCGAATCGCCTTCGCGTCATGAACCAATAGCTGCTCACGGCGTTAACAATGCCGTGAGTGCACTGCACAATTTGCTTGCTGCAACGCGGTAAATCGCTGATAATAATCGGCGAAAGGGCAACAGCGCAACAACTTGGCGCGCAAGGTGCGACGTTGAGCGAGGTATGGGAGACAAAGGACGGCTTGCGCCGGGTGCGGCGCGATCCGCCCACACTAGACGATGCGGTCTTGGCCGCGCAGGGTCTTACCGAGGACCTTGCGGGCCAAATCGAGATCGTCGTCGCATTGATGTCCGTGCCAGCCGAGGAGGCGAGGCGGGCCGTTCTGAAATTGCGGCGGCCCGATAGCCGGCTAACCATTCCGGGCCGCGGCGGTGTCGCGCGCGCGGTCGTCGTCGAGCGCAAGTCGCCGCGCCGGGCGCCGGTCCAGTCTAAAGCCAGCGTCTGGCGCCGGGGTCTGGGATAGCGCGTGCCGACACCAGTCGGTGCCAGATGAATAAGACGACCAGCGCGCCGATAACGGCGCCGATCAGGCCCGCGCCCTGGTCCGATCCGTACCAGCCGATCGCCTGGCCGATGAAAGTGGCGACGAAAGCGCCGGCGATGCCGAGCAGCGTCGTGAGAATGAAACCGGCCGGATTGTTTGGTCCGGGCGCCAGCAAGCGCGCGATGATGCCGGCGACAAAACCGATGATGATCACCCAGAGAATGTGCATAGCGAGCCTCGCGAAAACTCTCACCGGATGAGTTTCAGAACGGCAATGTTCGCACAAAAGCGGTCATCAACGCCACATGCGACGCCTGGTTCCCAGGCGCGAAGCCCGCGCATTGGAATGACCGCTGGCAAGCGACTATATTGCGAAGCTTGCGAGATTGGCGCGGCGGGGTCGCGCAAGACAGCGCACCAGAGCACGATCCCATGGTGCACAGATTTTTGGCGCACAGATTTTCCGATCGATAACGGTCTTTGATCGCGATCGGCCTTTGCGCGAATTGTGGCGCGATGTGTTTGAGGGCTCTGCAATGACCAAAACCATCGTTGCGCCGCGCACCAAGACAAAGAGCAAAACTCAGCGCCCGCCGCTCTACAAAGTCATCCTGCTCAACGACGATTACACGCCGCGTGAATTCGTGGTGCTGGTGCTCAAGGCGGTGTTCCGTATGAGCGGCGATCAAGCCTATCGGGTGATGATGACGGCGCATCAGCGCGGCGCTTGCGTGATCGCGGTCTATACCCGCGACGTTGCCGAGACCAAGGCCAAGGAAGGCACCGAGCTCGGCAAAAGCAAAGGCTATCCGCTGTTCTTCACCACCGAGCCCGAACAGTAATTGGCCCGAACAGCAATCGGCCGTCAGCGCCGGCGACGAGTTTTAGCGCATGGTCGGCAAGACCGGCTGATCCGTGTGGGCGGCGATGTCGTTTGCCGCGATCCGCAACGGCGGCTGATCGGTATAGGCGAACAGGAATCCGCCGATCGCCATGCCGGTAAAAAATACGGCAGCCATGGCGAGCATGAAAACGCCCTCGGGCGGGCGACCATCGATTCCATGCAATTGTTTTTCCAAAAGCTCCTGATCGTGTGGAGTCATGGTTCGGGTCCCCGGTTAATCCACCTCCCTGACCAACAAAGAGTCGGAAAGGAAACGCTCGAGGAGCGTGCGCGTTCCGCGGCCCAGCTATGCCGGCCTGCCGAGACGCGGACAATCGCCGTGCCTGAGGTGTGAAATCTCGCGCTGCAAAACGCGCTGGCGTGGAACAACGCATGGAACAACAACGCGAGGAACGGCGGCGCGAATTCGCGCGTTGCCGTTGACCTTCGGATGACGGCGCACGGGGAACCCGACGGAGTTCGCCAACGGAGTTCACCATGCGCAGCGGCTATCCCGATGTTAACTGGTTCCTCCGTGCGACGCGGGTTGCGCCGCTGATCGCCGGTGCCGCGCTTGTCGGCGGCATGATCGGCGGCTTTGCGATATTCGCGGTCGACAGCGCCCTGACCTGGGAACCGGTTTCGCAGCCGCGGCCGGATGCGCGCGCCGACACTACGGCGAGCGTGGTGGACCAGCATGCGACGAGGCCGGTCAGAATTGTCGGCGGCGCCATTCCGGATCCATCGGCCGGAATGTCGGGACCGCCGCCCGCGCCGCAGCGCAGTTCGGCTCCTGCGCAAGCACAAGTTTCACCGCAACTGTTGACCGCGAAACCGCTCGGGCCGGCGTCACAGCTGCAACCGCAAACCGCGACAACGCAAGCCGCCACCACACCACAGCCGCCGCAGACGCGCTGGCCCGATGCGCTGTCGCGCGCGCATCCGGACGCGGCAAATGCGACCAGCGCGCGTGAGCAACCCTCACCACCGCCTGCTGCTACGCAGACCAGCGAACGCGCCATGGACAGAAACAGCGAAACGGATCGCAAAGAGGCAAACAGCGATCGCGGCGCCACCGCCGCGACCGCGGAGGATCAGGATCGTGCTTACAGTTCGCGCCGCGGCCGTCATAGCAGACACCAAACCACCTTTGGCGCGAATGGCTGGCGTAACGGCGGCAACGATGATTCCTCGGCAGCGGCTTCGCAGCGCCGGCTGTACGATTCTTACGGCAATCGCAGGGAGCGGTCATACGGCAAAACGAGAGAACAGTCTTATGGCGACGCCGCAGAACAGTCTTACGGCGACGCCAGAGGAGATCAGGACAACAGCGGTTATCGGTCCGACCCTTCGCGGTCCGAAACGCGGCGGTACGGGCGCGACACACACTATCGTAGTAAGTCGCCCGTGATCACGCGTGAGCAGCCCGAGGAGACCGATCGGACCCAAAGGAATCAAGTGATCCAAGCGACACAAGGGAACCAAGCGCTCGAAGCAGGGCAGTCGCGGTCTGAACCGTTCTGGGGCGGCGGCTTTTTCCGCCGCGGCGACGGCGATCGGGACGACGACTAAAGCGAAATAATTCTAAGTTGATTCGGTATTTCGCTTTAGCTTGTTATTTGAGCATGATCTTTTCCGAAACCGGCATCCACTTTTCGGGATCATGCTTTAGCGCGCGCCGCTTCCGCTATTTGTTTTTATTTGTCTCTATTTGCCTTGGATCGACAGGCCACCCGGGCCGACGTCGATATGGACGCCCTTGGGCTCCTTGCGGTCCTGATAAAGCTGGTAGCTCAGCACGGCGACGGCAACCGCAAGCGCGCCGATGACAAGATAAAGCACGTTGTTGCGAGTCACGGCGGGTTTCCCCTTCGACGCGATCGGGGAATGCTAGCAGCGGCATCGATTCGTGTCGCCCGCAATTCGGTGTAATCTCGTGGCGGAAAGCGACGCGCCGCGAGCGATTGGCCGCGGCGCGTCTTTCCCCAACACCCGAACAACAATTAACGCCGCGAGGCCGGCGCGCGGTAGGCCATGCGCGCGTGGCCGACGCAATAAGTAAGGCCGGCGATGGCGTCATTGCCGCAGAACAAAAAATGCGTCGAGGCCGGATCGCCGATCGGCCAACGGCATTGGTGCGTGTCAATGTCCATGAGCGTGCACGGATGCGTGCTGATGACCGCGATGCTTGACATGATCTCATCGAGCGGCGCCTGGGCGTAGGCAAGCCGCAACAACCGCCGCTGCGTCGGTCCCCGCGGGTGCCGCGCGCGCGGAGGGCAGTTCGCACGCGCACCCGCACCCGCGGGCCGCCCCGACGATAAGCCGAGCCGATGGATTTTGCCGATCACCGCGTTGCGCGAGACGCCGATCGCGGCGGCGATCTGGCTGCAGGTCATGCCGCTCCCGACGCAGCCACGCAGCTGCTCAATGCGCTCAGGCGTCCAAGTTGCCGTAGAGGTCGCCGTAGAAGTTGCGTTGGAAGAAGGGATGCTCTTTGGCGCCGGCGCGACGATCGCGGAATCAACTGCCGCAGCAGTGGCTGCGATCGGTGGAATAGCGGGTGACGAAACAGGGATTGATGGGGCGATTGATGGGGACATTGGAAACGGCCTCGCTTAGTGCCGCGGCCGTTCTGGGCCGCCGACAGGGCGATGGCCGCGCGCAGCGGGCAACCGCGAGATGCAAACCTCGAAGCGAAAATCGGTGCGCGGCTTTAGGAGCCGATCCGGAAAAAGATGCCCCAGACGTAACCCCAAAGCGCGGTGGTAGCCGGTTCGCCGAAAAGATCAGCCCCACCAAGCACTTCGCCGCATTTCACCGAGCCGCATCCCGCCTCAAGGATGGCAAACCCGCCGTTGGAGTGGCGCCCGTACGCTGCACTTTATCGGGGCCGCTTCTTGTCGCTGTTGAGCGAGAACCCTCGCCGATTCGAATCGTCGCACGATTCGACTCGCCTGCCAAGAGTTAAAATGGCATTATAATCGGATTATAATAAGAGGCGTTCGAACGATGGCGCGACCGGAAAACCGCTCGGAAGCGAGGGCTTTGAGCCTGACGCTCCCGATCGAGACCTTCAATTATCTTGCCTTGCTGGCCACCCTCGGCAAGCTCGGCCGCACCGAGAACGAGGTCGCGACCCACATTCTGGTGCGCGAAGTCTATGTCATGCACGCGCGCGGCTTCCACGAGACGCGCATTCCGGCGCCGGAGGGGGAATAACCGCAATGATATTTGCGGAGTTGCGTAGCGTGGGCAAAGCGAAGCGTGCCCACCGCCAAAGAATCTGAGACGAAGAATCTCAGATGATCCTATGGGCTCGGCGCTTTCGCGCCTTAGCCCACCCTACACTTGCTAAAGATACCCGGCGTTAGAAATAGCCGCCGGAGGCCACGACGCGCTCGCCGGTGAGCCAGCCGGAATCGTCGGAGGCGAGAAATACCGCGACCCGCGCGATATCGTCCGGCTGGCCGAGGCGGCCGAGCGCGGTCTTCGAGATCATGGATTTCTCGAAGTCGCTGCCGATGACGCCGGCAGCGTGCGTCCCTTCCGTCTCGACGCCGCCCGGCGCGATGACATTGACGCGGATCTTGCGCGGTCCCAATTCGGCGGCGAGCACGCGCGAGAGCGTGTCGACCGCACCCTTGGTCGCCGAATAGACCGATGACGCCGGCGTTGCCGTCTCGCTCGCGACCGAGCTGATATTGATCACGCTGCCGCCGTTCAGGCCGAAATGCTTCGCGGCTTCCTTTGTCGCAAGCAGGGTGCCGAGCACATTGGTGTTGAAGAGACGATGGAAGTCGTCCTCGGTGATCTCTTCGAGCGGCTGGAATTGATAGATGCCGGCATTGTTGACCAGAATGTCGATCCGGCCCAACCCCTTCTTTGCCTCCTCGAACAGGCGGCGCACGTCCGCCGGCTTGGCGACGTCGGCTTTCACCGCAATGGCCTTGCCGCCTTTGGCCGTAATTGCGGCGACAACGCCGTCAGCGCCCTTCTGATCGGACGCGTAATTCACCACCACTGCGGCCCCTGCCGCCGCCAGCGCTTTGGCGGTCGCTGCGCCGATGCCTTTGGAGGCGCCCGTGACCACCGCGACTTTTCCTTTGAGATCGCTCATCGTTTTTCTCCTTGCGGATTGCGGTTTGGCGACAGTTCCACAATTCGATAATCATCAAACTGTGTGGACGAGCGTCGAACTATGGTGCGGCGCGGAGAACCGCAAGGGGGAGGGCAACTCTCTGGTCTGGCTTAGATTTTGGCGAGCCGGTCGAGATAGGCCCGTAGCACAGGCCTTCGCAGGCTCAGATTGACGCATCGCCCATCGCGGACCACCTCGATCAGGCCTGCGCTCTCAAGCTCTTTGAGATGATGCGACATGGTCGCCGGGCTTATGTTCTGGCATTCGAGCAGCGCAGCACAGGGCGTGGGCGTGTCGTGGTTGCCGATGGCCTTGAGAATGTCGAAGCGGCGCGGTTCGGCTAGCGCCCGCGCAATGCGCGCAAAATCGCGCTCGCTTAAGCGACGGTCAGTTTTTGCGCCGGCGTTCTTTGCGGCTGTAGCCATGGCGGGAACGTAATGTGTTCCGCAGCGATGTCCAAGTCACGCCAGTTCGTCACCACCGGGCTCGACCCGGCAATCCATGCTAACGTCCGGCACGACAAACTATTAAGCAATGATCCGAAGCATCGTCGCCGCCGGCCGTCAATATGGACCACCGGGTCAAGCCCGATGGTGACGAGGGCGGAATACTGCGAGACTGGGGATTTTACCGGAGCAATTTATGTCGTTTCTGGATCGCGCTGCACACAGCGCAATGTGTATTTTGTTTGCTGCGATGCTGGCGGGCTTCTCCTGGAGCAACGGCGAAGCCGAACAGCGCAAGTCTTTCATCGCCTTCCTGCAAGACATCAATAACCGGCCCGGTATTCATTTCCTTGTTCCGACAGCCAACGACGAGAAGGTAATCGGACCGTACTTGCAGCAATACGCGATCATCCTCGATTTCGACAAAGACATGAAAGGCCCGATGGACGATTTTGCCGCGCAAATCGGCAAGCTCGGCTACGGACCAAGTCCGAGCCCGCGCACGATCGAACAGATGGCGGCGGCCCCGGCGGACCTCACGGCAGCCAAAGACGCCGTCGACAAGATGGAAAAAGTCATCGAAGCGCGCCTAGCGAAGGTGACCGCGGACCGCGCCGCGCTCAAACAGCCGGACGATCTTAAAGCCGTCTACGACAAGACCTTCGACAAGCTTGTGACCGCGCCGACAATGGCGTTCGAAAATTCCGCCAAAGCGCTCAGTAGTGGGATCGACGCCGCGCACGCGCTCGTCAATTACATCGACGCACACCGCACCAAGCTCGTCGTCTCCGGCATGCAGATCCAGGCCAAGGACCAGCGCACGCTCGACGAGCTACAGCCGCTGATGAAGGTGTACCAGGATGCCGGCGAGCGTTTTGTCGCCGCGCAGCGGCAGAGCGATCGGGTGTTGCAAGGCAATTAGTAATTAGCGCAGTTTGCAGCACAGACGTCACCCTGAGGTGCGAGTTGCGTTGGGTGGGCAAAGCGAAGCGTGCCCACGCTTAAAGAACCTCAGACGATTGCGTGGGCCCGGCGCTTGCGCGCCTTAGCCCACCCTACACTTGCTTCACTTCACGCCGAGCAGTTCGACATCGAAGATCAGCGTGGCATTCGGTGGAATGACGCCGCCGGCGCCGCGTGCGCCATAGCCGAGTTCGGGCGGAATGATCAGCGTACGCTTGCCGCCGACCTTCATGGTGGCGACGCCTTCGTCCCAGCCGGCAATGACCTGATGCTGGCCGATCGGAAATGAGAACGGCTGATTGCGATCGAGCGAGCTGTCAAACTTATTGCCCTTCTTGCCGTTCTCGTAGAGCCAGCCGGTGTAATTCATCACGCAGGTCTGGCCCGGCTTGGGCGAGGGACCGGTGCCGACTGTGATGTCGATGATTTTTAGACCGGAAGGCGTGGTCGTGACCGGTTGGGCGTCGGCCGCTTCAGACATCGCTATGACTCCAGTTGCTACTATGGAAAGTGTGGTGGCGAGTGTGGCGCGGCGCGATAAAACTCGCATTCTTGTTCACTCCGATGAACGAGCGCGGGACACTAGCCTAGTTGCGTGGGGTGGGCAAAGCGAAGCGTGCCCACATCAAAGAATCTCAAGATGAAGAATCTTAGATGATCACGTGGGCTCGGCGCTTTCGCGCCTTAGTCGCCGCGCAACGGCTTGCTTCATGAAGGCGGATTACATCGGACCCAAACGATCACGACGCATCATGAATGTGGTGACATCCGCTGTGATTGAGTACTTATCAGGCTAAAAAAGATAGAAAGCGGACAGATAAACCCTCGCACATTGCATGTTCGGGGCCGGCCGCAATGCGTCAGAAAATCACGACGATAATTCGATCAGTTCTCGCTATCTTCGTTCTTTAGGCTAGTCACCTTAAATCCTTTGCGCATTTGCTCGCGAAGAAAATCAATCACCCCAGGTGGAAGCTCTCGCGGCTTGCCAGATTCACGGCGTGTGAAGCGCTGAATTTCATTCCAACGATACTCAG
>JBAQBC010000381.1:0-15413 GCA_049286035.1 Xanthobacteraceae bacterium | reverse complement strand
TCTAAGACCTTTGCGACCAAGACTTCAACGACCAAGACTTCCACGACCAAGACTTCCACGACCAAGACGCCTGATCGGACTCAATTCGCAAGTGACGCGGCCGGGCCGGGCTAGACCCGGCCATTGTTTTAGACGGCCGTTCGAAACCTTCCGGTTTGCCTTCATTGCGGAAGATGGCCACCATTGCGCGCGGGCTGCCGCGGGGATCTGTGATGACCAAATCAAAGAACCAATCGGCGAACAATTTGGCCAGGAAGCGCTGGATAGCTGAAACGCTGTTCGACGATCTCGGATTTCGCATGACCTTTGAAGTCGACAGGGTGCTGTATGAGCTGCAGACTGAGCACCAGCATCTCGTACTGTTCGAGCATCGGTTCTTCGGCAAGATGCTGATGCTCGACGGCGCGACGCAAATCTCCAAAAAGGACGAATTCATCTATCAGGAGATGATGTCGCATGTACCGTTGTTCGCCCATGGTAAGGCCGAGGATGTGCTGATCATCGGCGGCGGCGATTGCGGCATCGCCGAGGAGGTGCTCAAGCACAGGACGGTGAAGCGTCTCACCCAGGTGGAGATCGACCCCGCGGTGATCCAATTCGCCAAGGAGCATTTCCCTGAATTCACCAAGCCGGTCTTCGCCGACCGGCGCTTTGAATCCGTGATCGACGACGGCGCTAAATATGTTGCTGCGACCGACCGCCGCTTCGATATCATCATTGTAGATTCAACCGATCCGATCGGCCCGGGAAAGATTTTATTCGGCGCCAAGTTTTATGCCGGCTGCCGCCGCTGCATGAAGCCGGGCGGCGTGCTGGTGAGCCAAAACGGCGTCCCGTTCTTTCAGAACAACGAACTCACCACGACCATGCGCAGATTCCGTCGCCTATTCGCGGATGCGACCTGCTATGTCGCGGCCATTCCGGTCTATGTCGGAGGCCACATGGCTATGGGGATAGCGAGCGACAACAAGCGTGTCCGCCGGCACTCGGTCGAGACTATCGCACAACGTTATCGCAAGGCCGGCAGCTTCAAAACCAGGTATTGGACGCCCGAGGTTCATGTCGCGGCATTCGCGCAGCCTCGCTTTATCGCCGAGCTCGTCGCCAGAGCGGATACGACGAAACGGTGAGGTTGCGGGCAGACGCAGCGCTGCGATTGGTGTAGCGTAAAGGCGGTGACCACCACATAAACGGTCGCACGCCATGAGCTTTTTCCCGGCCAAAGATCCGACGTTTGGGGACGCGCCATCGAGCGACGCAATCGCGCACATTGTCGTGCCGCGTACGGTCGATCTCGGCGGGCTGCAGGTTCGCCGCGCTCTACCCTCGGCGCGTTCGCGCATGGTCGGCCCATTCATTTTCTTCGATCATTTCGGGCCAGCCGTGTTTCGCGCCGGCGAAGGCATCGACGTGCGGCCGCATCCGCATATCGGCCTCGCCACCGTCAGCTATTTGTTCGACGGCGAGATCGTGCATCGTGACAGTCTCGGCAGCGCAATGCCGATCCGGCCCGGCGCGGTGAATTGGATGACGGCCGGACGCGGCATTGTTCACTCTGAGCGCACCGCGCCCGATCACCGCGACGGCGGCGAGCCACTGCACGGCTTGCAATTGTGGGTCGCGCTGCCAATCAAGGACGAAGAAACCGGGCCGGGTTTTGCCCACACGCCTTCGACCGATATTCCGCAATCACCCGACAACGGCTTGACGCTGCGCGTCATCGCCGGCGCCATGCACGGCCTGCGCTCGCCGGTCGCCACGCTGTGGGACACGATCTTCGCCGAGATACGGCTGAAGGCCGGCAGCGTCCTGCCGCTTCCAAGCGAGCATGAGGAACGGGCGTTTTACGTGATTTCGGGCGAGATCGAGATTGGCGGCGAGCGCCATCCATCGCAACGCTTATTGGTGCTTAAGCCCGGCGATCGCGTGGATGTGAAAGCGCTTACGGATGCGCATTTTGTCCTGGTCGGCGGCGCCGCCATGGACGGGCCCCGCCACATCTGGTGGAATTTCGTCTCTTCGCGCAAAGACCGCATCGATGCGGCCAAAGCTGACTGGAAAGCGGGTCGCTTCGCGCTCGTCCCGGGCGACACCACGGAATTCATTCCGTTGCCTGAAAGCGCTTAAGACACACTTCTCAACTCGTCATGTTCGCGCATAACCGTTCCAAGAACGGCCTCGCTTCGCTCGTCAATCCGACCGCGCTAGGCTGATGCCAGCCGATGCCCGAAAACGGAGAGCCCGAATGACTGTTGCTCGTCGCAATCTCGGGACGCTGCTCCTGGCGGCGGTTTACTTCTTCATTGCGGCGGCACCGCTCCGAGCGGAATCCAATCTTGAACAGGCGTATCGCACCATTGCTGGAAAAAAATTCGTCGACCTGACTCATGCATTCGGACCCGAGACGCCGGTCTGGTCCGGCTTCGGCCAAGCCAAATTCTCGGCCGCCGCCGATCCCAAGACGCACGAGCCCTACACCATCGCCAAGGATGGATTCCACGCCACCTATTACGAAATGGTCGGGCAATACGGCACCCATGTCGATCCACCGGCACATTTCGCGGAAAACGGCATCACCATGGATCAGATCCCGCTCAAGCAAATGGTCCTGCGCCTCGTCGTCCTCGACGACACGCCGTATCTCGCCAAAGATCCCAACCACGCCTTTTCGGTCGAGGATCTCAAACGCTGGGAACGCAAGCACGGCCGCGTGCCGGCCGGCGCCTTCGCCGCACTGCGCACCGATATGTACAAGGATTGGGCCTCCAATCCGGAGCGTTTCAAGCGCAGCCCGTTTCCGGCGTGGGATTTCGCCACGATCAAATATCTCTACGAGCAGCGCGGCGTCACCGCGACCGGACATGAATCGATGGACACCGACACGACTGACAAGATGGATTCGGAGACCTACATCCTTGCGCACGGGCATTATCAGATCGAGGTCATGGCCGACCTGGACAAGGTGCCGCCGACCGGCGCGCTTATTGTCGTGACCTGGCCGAAGGTTGAGAAAGGGCTTGGCTTTCCGGCGCGCGCCTTCGCGATCTTGCCTTGAGCCGTATCCCCTCCCTAGTCATCAAGCCGATCGGCGGCAATCCGATGGCCCACTTCAGCGCCGCCAGAATGATTCTTTTCATCGCGGCGCTGCTATCCGCTTTGTACGATCCACGCGCGCAGACGCTCGCCGCGAACGACACGCCGAATAAAGCGCAAATCTCGATCGAAACCAAATACGTCAAGATCTCCCTGAACTTCGATTCAGAGATTGGGCACTTCGCGGAACTTTTTGCCAACTGCCTGGCGGAAGGCAAAGCATGGGTCAACAAAACAAATGGCGACGTCGCAGCCGAGTGGCGCGACAACCGCAAAGCATTCCGCGACCTGCAATGGTTTTACGATCGCGCCTATCTTTTGCGCTCGGTTGTTGGCCGCTACGTCAGTGTGGTGCGCAGCGACGATTGGTTCGACGGCGGCGCTCATCCGAACCAGCATGCCGATACGATTCTGTGGGACAATGCGGCGCGCAAACGCACCAATATTCACGCGCTCTTTGCTGAAACCGCCGACAATGGTCCGACCATGAGCGCACTGGCGCAGGCTGGCAAGCTCGCGGTCGCCGCTGCCAAGCTGGCGAAAGACATCAATGGCTACGATGACGACGCGCCCACCGCCAAAGACATGACACCGGAACAGGAGATAGAGCACGACAGTTTTATCCAAAATGGCATCAAGCCGGCGCTTCTGGAGATCGGTCCCGTCACGCTTGCGCCTTCCACCGAAACCGGCAAGAGCTCCGGTTTGACGTTTCATTATTCGCCTTATGGCGTCGGTCCCTATGTGGAGGGCCCCTATACTGTCTTTGTTCAATGGACGGCGTTTCGGCAATACTTGTCGCCGCAGGGCGCGGCGCTCTTTGGCGGCGAACGGCCAAAAAGCGATGAGGAGAAGTGGTGACACCTGCAGACCGCGCGCCAACGCCTTCGCCTGACCTCGAGCGCCTCGCGCGCGCACTCGGCGCCGGCGATCGCACCGTGCTCTCGCGCGCGATTACTTTAATCGAGAGCAAGCGCGTCGATCATCGCCGTTCCGCCGCCGCGCTGATGCAGGCGCTGTTACCGCACACCGGCCAGGCTGTCCGCGTCGGGATTACCGGCGCGCCCGGCGTCGGTAAATCGACGTTGATCGACGCGCTCGGCAGCATGCTGACGGCGCAAGCGCGCAAAGTTGCCGTGCTTGCGGTGGACCCATCGTCGCGCCGCACCGGTGGATCGATCCTCGCCGACAAGACGCGCATGGCGCGGCTCGCCAATGACCCCAACGCCTTTATTCGCCCCTCGCCGTCCTCCGGCACTCTCGGTGGCGTGGCAGCCAAGACGCGCGAGACCATGCTGTTGTGCGAAGCCGCCAGTTACGACGTCGTGCTGGTCGAGACCATCGGCGTCGGCCAATCCGAAATCGCGGTCGCCGACATGACCGACTTTTTCCTGGTGTTGGCGCTGCCCGGCGCCGGCGACGAGTTGCAGGCGCTGAAAAAAGGCGTTGTCGAACTCGCCGATATGATCGCCGTCAACAAGGCCGACGGCGACAATATCGCGCGCGCCAAGCTCGCCGCCTCACAATTTGCCGCGGCGCTGCACGTCCTATCGCCGCGCTCGCCGAACTGGTCGCCTCCCGTCATCACCTGTTCGGCGTTCACCGGCGACGGCATTGCGGCGCTCTGGTCACATATTCTCGAGCATCGGGCGCGGCTCACGGCATCCGGCGAACTCGCCGCGCGGCGCGGCGAGCAGCAGGTGAAATGGATGTGGACCATGCTGGAAGAGCGGCTGTTTGAACCGCTGCGCTCCGACCGCGCTTTAAAATCGGCTTTGCCGCGAATCGAGGCCGACGTTACCGCCGGCCGGCTGGCGCCGTCTGCCGCGGTGGAAAAGCTCGCGGCGATGCTGGCGCGATAACGCTATGAGGGTGGTGATCGCGGGCTTCGGTCCATTCCCCGGTGCGCCGTCGAATCCGAGCGGTCGTTTGGCAACCGCGCTGGCGCGCCGACGCCGCCCCGTGCTCGCCGGAATTGAGATCACGAGCCATGTCTTTGCGACGGCCTACAAGGCGGTCGACCGCGATCTGCCCAGACTGTTGGCGCAGAGGCCGGACGTGATCCTTGTCTTCGGCCTTGCCGGCCGGCGGCGACATGTTTGCGTCGAAACGCGCGCCCGCAATGCGCGCTCGATCTTATTCCCCGATGTCACCGGTTGGCGGCCGAAACGCGCAGTCATCGAGCCGGGTCAAAGCGCGTTAATCGGGAACGCGCCCTTCCCGCGCCTTCTCAATGCCATCCGCGGGACCGCGCTGCCGGCCCGTTTATCGCGCGACGCCGGAAGCTATCTTTGCAATTACGCCTATTGGCGCGCCTTGCGGGGCGTGCGCGGCGGCCGGCCACTGGTGCAGTTCGTGCACATACCGTCGATCAGCCCGACGCCGCGACGCGCGAGCCGCAAATGCAGCGCGCAGTCGCTTTCGCGCCTGGTGGTCGCGTGCGAAGGGCTCTTGCTCGCATTAATTGCCGCCAGCCGGCATTCAAATCCAATACCTATCGCAACGCGTCCGTTATCCGGATCTGCCCAACCTCAAGCCCATTCCAATTCCGCAAGGTTGGCTCGACGAAGCGCGAAAACGACGCGCGCTCGCCCGCGCTAAGCGGCAAAAACCGCGCGATAACGGCCGCCATGATCGTCTGCGCCGCACGGCTGGCGCCGTCATCGCATTTGACGGCAATGCCGAATCCTTGCTGTGGCAGCGTGGCGCAATAGACGCCTTCGGCGCCGGTTTTCACGAACACCCGATCGCCGAACAGCTGCATGATATCGGTGCAGAAGCGGCCGGTACCGGCGACGTACCACGGCGCCTTTGTGCAAGCGTGACGCAGCCGCGCCGCGGCGCGTGCGCGTTCCGCCGGAATGCCGCGACCGGTGCCGAATTTGGCGAAGCCGTGCGCGAGGTTATGCAGCGGCACCGCCCAGGTCGGCACCGAGCAGCCGTCGATCGCGCAGCATGCCTCGCCCAATGCGGCGCCGGTAAAATCCTCAAGCACACTCCGAACTAACCGCTGCACCGGATGCTCCGGCCGCCAATAATCCGCAGGATCGGCGCCGAGCGCGCGGGCAATGCATAAAAAACCCGCATGTTTGCCGGAACAATTGTTATGCAGCGGCGATGGCGCGCCGGATCGCGCCACGGCGGCGGCTGCGGCCTGTGCAATCGGCCAATGCGCGCCGCAGCGCAAGTCGGAAGGACCGAGTCCCGCTTTCCTCAGCATGTGCTCGACACCAGCGACATGCGCAGCTTCGCCGCTATGGGAGGCGCAAGCGAGCGCCAGCTCCTCATCGTTCAAGCCGAAGCGATCGGCCGCGCCCTGCTCGATCAGCGGCAAGGCCTGCAATGCCTTCACCGCGGAACGCGGAAATACCGGCGCCGTCACGTTGCCGAGAGCGAAAATAGTCCGGCCTTCGGGATCGGACACGGCAACGGCGCCGCAGTGCCGGCTTTCGACCAGCGGCCCGCGCGTCACCTCGACCAGAACGGGATTTTCCATATAGAACGCTTGGCCTGTTCAAGCGAGGTTGCCCGACTGCGGCTTTATCGGCAATGTTCGATCCATGGGGCGGCTGAGTATCGTCATTCCTGTACTCGACGAGGCGGCGATCATTGCCGCGACGCTGCAAGCACTCGCGCCGTTGCGGGCCCGCGGCGCCGAAGTGATCGTCGTCGATGGCGGCAGCAGCGACGGCACCGTCGCGCTGGCGCGCCCCCTCGCCGATCGCGTCATCGCAGGGCGGCGCAACCGTGGCGCGGCGATGAATTCCGGAGCGGCGCTCGGAACGGGCGATGTGTTTATCTTCCTGCATGCCGATACAACGCTGCCTGACCGCGCCGACCAGCTCATCGCGTCCGCGATCTCGCGCCACACTCCGGATCAGTGTTGGGGCCGTTTCGACCTGCGCATCGCCGGCCGGCATCCCGTGCTTGCGCTCGTCGCCCGGATGATCAATTGGCGCTCGCGGCTCACTGGCATCGCCACCGGCGATCAAGCGATTTTTGTTACCCGCGAGGCGTTTTGGTCGGTTGGCGGTTTTCCCGATTCGCCGCTGATGGAAGACATTGCGCTATCGCGAAAGCTTAGGCGGCTGTGCCGGCCGATCTGCATAACCACCCCCGCGGTGACCTCGGGCCGGCGGTGGGACTATCACGGTCTGTGGCACACCGTCGTGCTGATGTGGCGGCTGCGGCTTGCTTATTATCTCGGCGCCGAGCCGGCCCGGCTTGCGCTAGCCTACGGCCGGGCCCTGCCGTCACCCGCGCAGAGCAGCGCCGAACCATAAAGCCGGGCCGACGCGCGCATATTGCGGCGGGCGCGCGACTTCCGCGCCAAGTATCTGCGCGGCATGCCAAGCCCAATGCGGATCGTCGAGGAACGCGCGCGCCATCGCGATCATATCGGCCTTGCCCTCGGCGACGATGGCTTCGGCCTGTTTGGCATTGACGATCATGCCGACGACGCGAACCGGCAGGCCTGTTTCCCGCCGCACCCGCTCGGCGATCGGAACGTTGAATCCGGGATCGTTCGGCCAGCGGCTTTCCGGCGTGATGTTAGCCGAGGAAATATCCACGTAGTCGATGCCGGCGGCTTTGAGCGCCTTCGCCATTTTGACCGCGTCGTCGGGTGTCAGCCCGCCCTCGACCCAATCAGTGCCGGTGATGCGCGCGCCAAGCGGGATGCCCCGCGGCACGACCGCACGGGTGTCGCGCACCACGTCCAGCGGAAAACGCATGCGGCTTTCGAACGAGCCGCCGAATTCATCGTTGCGTTTGTTCGATAGCGGCGAGACGAAACTGTGCAGCAAATAACCGTGCGCGAAGTGCAGCTCGATGGCGTCAAAACCGAGCCGCACCGATCGCTTGGCGGCATCGGCAAAATCGGTACGTACTCGCGCCATGTCTTCTTCGTTCATCGCGCGCGGGGTGTGCCAGCCCGGACCGAACGGCAGCGCCGAGGGCGCGATGGTCGGCCAAGGATCTTCGTTCGCCGACAGCGCCTTGGCGCCTTCCCACGGCCGTTGCGCGGACGCTTTGCGTCCGGCATGTGCAAGCTGAATCCCGAGCTTCGCCGTTCCGACCCGCCGGCAATGCGCGACGATATGGGCAAGCGCATCTTCGCAGGCGTCCGAATAGAGCCCGAGGCAGCCATGGGTGATGCGGCCGTGGCGTTCGACGTGGGTGGCTTCGACTACAAGCAGGCCGGCGCCGGAATTGGCCAGCATGCCGAGATGCGTCAGGTGCCAGTCATTGGCGACGCCGTCATTGGCGCTGTACTGGCACATCGGCGACACGACGATGCGGTTCGAAAGCGTCAGGTCGGCAAGCTTGATCGGCGAGAACAGCGCGCTCGGCATCGGTCGTGACATGGGTTTAAGGAGTTGGGTTTGAGGGATTGGGTTTGAGGAAATGGGCTTAAGGGCGAGGACATTCAAGCGCACAATGGCGCCCTTGTGGACGTCATGTTTTTGAACAGGGCACTTGGATAAGGGCTTGGTGCCTTTAAGTCCAGCCTATCAGAGACGGCCCGCCACGGCGGCCAAAATCGCCGACGCGGGCCGGCGCCGCCCGACCGCGCTGCGCGACAATGGCCTTACTTGCAGTGCGGCGAGATCTTGCTCGTACCGATCGCTCTGTTTGATGTTTTGTTGCAATTCTATTTGTTGGAAGCCTGTTTGCTCGCTGACCGGCAAGCCGGCAAGCTGGGCCCATTGGTTACGAAGATGCAGCACTTTGCGCATCTCATCGAGTAATTGCACACGCGTATAGTAATGCCGCCAGCGCCCGGTATTGCAAAGTTCGATGAAATTCTGTTGCCGACGCTCGACCAAAGCGAGCCAGCTACGGGCGATACTGTCGTACGGACTTTGTTGCCGTTCCGACATGAAGGAAGCCAAACCGCCGTTGAATCGGCGCTTCCCGATAATCAACGTGCATCGCTGATTCGAGCAACAAAAATGAATGCGGCGCCCGGTCGACTATTTGTTGACTTTTTGTTTGTTGATAACAGCGTGGATATTGATTCGACGGTGCAGTGTTTCAGCCTCTACGAAACATCGAAAATATGATTCCGATCACGATTTCACGGCGACGATGCCCTCGATCTCGACCGAAATCTGATTGGGCAGCATCACATTGCCGACGGCTGAGCGGGCGTGACGGCCGGCATCGCCAAAGACCTCCACGAACAGATCGGAGCAGCCATTGATGACCTTCGGTGAATCGTTGAAGTCCGGGGCCGCATTGACCATGCCAAGGAGTTTGACGATGAAATCGACGCGGTCGAGCGAGCCGAGCGCATCGCGCATGGCGGCAAGCAAGCCCAGTCCGACCAGCCGCGCGCGCCGGTAACCCTCCTCGACGCCGATATCGACGCCGAGCTTGCCAGTGAGCTGTTTGCCGTTGGCGTCGCGCGGGCCCTGGCCGGCGAGATAGAGAATGTTTCCGGCGAGCCGGTAGGGCAGATAATTGGCGACTGGTTTGCCAAGCTCCGGCAGCACAACGCCGAGCTCCTTCAAGCGCGCTTCCGCACCCATGATCTCCTCCTAGGTGAGTCTGACCTACAACCGCACCCGCAAGCGTGCCGCCAATTCGCCGACAATGCCACGCCGGAACGCCAGCACGCAGATGACGAACACCGCGCCCTGAATAACCAGCACCCATTGGCCGAATGGCGCCAAATAATTCTCCATGGCAACGATCAAAAAAGCGCCGACGATCGGACCGAAGATGGTGCCGAGCCCGCCCACCAGAGTCATCAGAACGACTTCACCGGACATAGTCCAATGCACGTCGGTGAGCGAGGCGAGCTGAAAAACCAGCGCCTTCACCGATCCGGCGAGGCCAGCCAATGTCGCCGAGATCACGAAGGCGATGAGCTTGTAGTCGTCAGTCTTATAGCCAAGCGAGATGGCGCGCTGTTCGTTTTCGCGGATCGCCTTGAGCACTTCGCCGAACGGCGAATTGATGATTCGATAGATCAGGAAAAACGCGGCAAGCACGATGACCACCACAAATGCGTACATCGTCATTTCATTGCCGAGATCATAGGTCCCGAACAAGCGGCCGCGCGGCACGCCTTGAATGCCGTCCTCGCCGCCGGTCATTTTGACCCGCAGCGCGACGAGATACATCATCTGCGCCAGCGCCAGCGTGATCATCGCGAAATAAATGCCCTGGCGGCGGATGGCGACGACGCCGGCGACCAATCCGAGCCCCATACCGGTCGCGGCGCCGGTGAGCACGGCGAGTTCCGGCGGCAAACCCCAGACCTTGGCGGCGTGGGCGGCGAGATATCCGGCCCAGCCGAAATACAAGGCATGGCCGAACGAGAGCAAACCGACATAGCCGAGCAGGAGATTGAAGGCGCAGGCAAACAGCGCGAAGCACAGCGCCTTCATGATGAAGACCGGGTAGAGCACGAATGGCGCGACGATCAGGAACGCGACCAGCGCGGCGGCGGCCGCGGCCAGGCTTCGCTCGGTTTCGCGGCGCGCAGGCGTCGCCCTTGCACTGGTTAGCGTTGCCATCAGGCGATTCGTCCAAATAGCCCCGCCGGGCGAATAAGCAGCACGATAATCATGATCACGAAGATCACCGTGTTCGAAGCCTCGGGGAAAAACACCTTGGTCAGGCCTTCAACAATGCCGAGCGCGAAGCCGGTGACGATCGCACCCATGATCGAGCCCATGCCGCCGATCACCACAACGGCGAACACCACGATGATGATGTCGGAGCCCATTTGCGGCGAGACATTGTAGATCGGCGCCGCCATCACGCCGGCGAGTCCGGCAAGCCCGACGCCAAAGCCATAAGTGAGCGTGACCATGCGCGGCACGTTGATGCCGAAAGCGCGGACCAAAGCCGGATTTTCCGTCGCGGCGCGCAGATAGGAACCGAGCCGGGTGCGCTCGATCGCAAACCAGGTGCCGAAGCACACCAAGAGCGAGAACGCGATCACCCAAGCGCGGTAATTGGGAAGAAACATGAAACCGAGATTGCGGCCGCCCTGCAGCGATTCCGGCACGCCGTAGGGCTGTCCGGACGAGCCGTAATAATTGCGAAAGAGGCCTTCGATGATCAGCGCCAGGCCAAAGGTGAGAATGAGACCATAAAGATGGTCGAGCTTCTGGATGCGTTTGAGGAAAAGACGCTCGATGACGATCCCAGTCGCGCCGATGATAATGGGAACAATGATAAGTGCCGGCCAATAGCCGATGCCGCCATGGCGGAGCAGTAGGAACGCGGCGAACGCGCCCATCATATATTGCGCGCCGTGGGTGAAGTTGATGATGTTGAGCATGCCGAAGATGACGGCAAGTCCGAGGCTCAACAGCGCGTAGAATGAGCCGTTGATCAGGCCCAGCAAAAGCTGCCCGAACAGCGCCTGCGACGGAACACCGAAGATTTCAAACATCAGGGCATGATGATTTTAGGTTTGAACCACGCGGACGTGTCGTCGTGTTGCCTCCCCCCTGTGGGGGAGGCCGGCGAACGAAGTGAGCCGGGAGGGGGGGTGAACTTTTTAGGACCCCCTCCCTACCCTCCCCCACAAGGGGGGAGGGATGATCTGAAAACAGGCGCCGGCCTTCGCTTCACCGACAATCATCTCGCGCGAGTGAATGTGAAAAAATCTCTCCCCGCGCGAGGCGGGGAGAGATAGCGATCGTCAGTTCGTGACCATCGGACAGTTGTCGTCCTTCATCGGACGGAACGCCTCTTCCGCCGGAATCGTGGCGCGCAGGGTGTAAACGTCGCCCGCATATTTGGATTCTTCAGGCTTCTTCACCTGGAAGAGATAAGCCGGATGAATCTTGCGCCCGTCGGGCCGGATGTAACCTTTGCCGAACAACGGATCGTCGGTCGGCGTAGCTTTCATTTGGTTGACCACGGCTTTGCCGTCGGCGGCGCTTTTAAGCGCGGCGACTGCTTTGAGATAATGCAAGGTTTCCGCATAGACGCCGGCGACCACCATGGACGGGAATTTGCCCTGCCGCTCCGCCTGCCATCGCTTGGTCCACGCGCGGTTGGCGTCGTTCATATCCCAGTACCAGGTCTCGGTCAGAACAAGGCCCTGCGCGGTCTTCAACCCGAGCGCATTGACGTCGGTGACAAAGACCAGCAAGCCGGCAAATTGCTGGCCGCCGGCCGTGATGCCAAACTCGGCGCCCTGCTTAATCGCATTGATGGTGTCGCCGCCGGCATTGGCGAGGCCGATGATCTTTGCCTTGGACGCCTGCGCCTGGAGCAGGAATGAGGAGAAGTCCTGCGTGTTCAGCGGATGCATGACTTCGCCAAGCACCTTGCCGCCATTGGCCGTCACCACCGCCGCGGTATCGTGCTCGAGCGCGTGCCCGAACGCATAATCCGACGTCAGGAAGAACCAGGTGTCGCCGCCGGTTTTCACCAGCGCCTTGCCGGTGCCGTTAGCGAGCATCCAGGTGTCGTAGGTCCAATGCACGTTATTGGGCGTGCATTTGGGACCAGTCAAATCAGAGCTCGCCGCACCGGAGATGAGGAACACTTTGTTCTTCTCGCGCGTGACATCGCTGACCGCGAGCGCCACGCTCGAGGTCGGCACGTCAACGATTGCGTCGACGTGATCGACGTCGAACCATTGTCGCGCGATGTTGGAACCGACATCGGGCTTGTTCTGATGATCGGCGTTGACAATTTCGACTTTCATCCCGTGTGCGGCTGGATTGAAATCCTCGACCGCCATCTTGGCCGCGGTGATCGAACCCGGGCCGCCGATATCGGCGTAAAGGCTCGACATGTCGTTGAGCACGCCGATTTTGACGTTGACCTGGGCCTGCGCGGCAGTGCCGAACAAGGCGGCGGCCGCGAAGACCAGACTTGCTGCGAGTCTCATAGATAACCTCCCTAGATGTGACCTTCCGGCCTTGCTCCAGCCTATATCAAACTCCGAGATAGTCGTGCAGTTTTTCCGTATTCGCCTTTAATTCGGGGGTCGTGAACTGATCGATCACCCGGCCGTGCTCCATGACGTAGTGCCGGTCGGCGACCGTGGCGGCGAACTGAAAGTTCTGTTCGACGAGCAGTATGGTAAAGCCCTGCGCTTTGAGCATACCGACGGTCTCGCGGATTTGCTGGATGATCACGGGCGCGAGCCCTTCGGTCGGCTCGTCCAGCAGCAACAGCCGCGCGCCCGTGCGCAGGATGCGGGCGATCGCCAGCATCTGCTGTTCGCCACCCGACAATTTGGTGCCCTGGCTTTTGAGCCGCTCGCGCAAATTGGGAAACAGCGCGAAGATGCGATCTATCTCCAGTCCACCCGGGCGCACCTGCGGGGGCAGAAAAAGGTTCTCGCGCACGTCGAGGCTGGAAAAAATGCCGCGCTCTTCCGGACAGAAGGCGATACCGGCGCGCGCGATCGTGTCCGAAGAAAGCCCGATCAGTTCGCGGCCTGCGAAATGCACCGAGCCTTTGCGCTGCTCGACGATCCCCATGATTGCCTTGAGCGTCGTCGTCTTGCCGACGCCGTTGCGTCCCAAAAGCGTGACCACTTCGCCGGCGCGGATGTTGAAGGTAACGCCATGCAGAATGTGCGACTCGCCATACCAGGCTTCGAGATCTTTCACCGCCAGCATCGGCGGGGTTGCGGCGGTATTTTTCTCAAGCATGGCCGGTCCCGAGATAAGCTTCGCGCACCGCCGGGTCGTTGGACACGGTCGCATAATCGCCTTCGGCGAGAACCTGGCCGCGCGCCAGCACGGTGATGCGATCGCACAGATCGGCGACCACGCTGAGATTATGCTCGACCAGCAAGACCGTGCGCGTTGTGGCGACCGATTTGATCAACGCGCTGATGCGGCCGATATCCTCGTGGCCCATGCCCGCGGTCGGCTCATCCAACAATAAGAGTTGCGGATCGAGCGCGAGCGTCGTTGCGATTTCAAGCGCACGCTTGTGTCCGTAAGGCAGTTCGACCGCCAGCACATGGGGATACGAGGAGAGCCCGACATCGGCGATCAGCGCCAGCGCGCGTTCGTCAAGCGCATGCAATGCACTTTTCGAGCGCCAAAAATCGAACGAGCCGCCGCGATGGCGTTGCAGCGCGATGCGCACATTCTCGATCACAGTCAGGTGCGGGAACACCGCGGAAATCTGGAACGAGCGCACCATGCCGAGCCGCGCCACGTCGGCCGGCCGAAGCGCGGTGATGTCGCGGCCATCGAACACGATGCGCCCGCGGCTCGGGGTTAGGAACTTGCTCAAGAGATTGAAGCAGGTGGTTTTGCCGGCGCCGTTGGGGCCGATCATGGCATGGATGCTGCCGCGCGCGACGCGCAGATTGACGCCGCGCACCGCGACAAAGCCGGCAAAGTCCTTGGCGAGCTCTTCCGTCTCCAGAACCGTGTCGCTACCCACTACGCTCCCCCACGCCGGGCATTTTCGGCGGGATCAGGGCGGGCGTAAAGGGGACAAGACAGCGCGATTAAAGGTAGCTTCAGTTACGCGACCGGCCTAACGGCGTCTTCCGATAGCACTCTGAGCGTTGGACCGTTGCAGCTTGATCTTCTGGCACGCACCGTGGCCGGCGGTCGGCGTTCGATCAATCTTTCGCCAATGCACATGGCCCGTGGCTGCCCGCGACAACAGTTCTACAGCTACTGGACCTATCAAGGCCGTGGATATCACGGCGCGGGTCAAAAGCAGGTGGCCGGTGATCAATTGCGCCCGCTCGGGTGAAGTTGGCGCAGTGCCAAACAAGCGTTGCTCGCCGGATCCCGAAATGTGCGACGACATGCCTTTATTGGCGCAGCATTGAATGGATGCGTCGCGTTGCTACCTACTGCTCATCAGGTCGGGCCGGGCGGCCCCATCCCCGACAACCCCGCCGCCCGGCTTAGAAAACCTGAGTGAGGCAACAAACTGCGTAACCCCCAAGCGCGTAAGTGGTCTTGGGGTTCTTTTTGTGGCGACGTGGTGGCTCGAATCGAATTGTTAGGCGTGTGATCGCGCGGACACAGGTCCCCGCACCCGCGCAGAATCACGCAACAGCACTTTTAGAAATGGATCGTCTCGCCATCACGCTGCCGCTGCCGCATTTCCGGCAGCGCAATCGTTTGACGAACTGGGCAATCGGAGCGCCGGGCTTGAGCCCGAACCGCACAAGGTCATCCTCCGGGATAATGCCGCGGTGGTGACACCTCATGCAGCGCACCACGATAACGGGAAAACTTGTTCCGGGAGCTTGCCGGGAATGGACGAGCGACGGGCACGCAGATGATCGACTCCACGCACATCAAAGCACACCGCTCGGCCGCAGGCGGAAAAGGGGGGAACAGAAGCAGGCTGTT
>JBAQBC010000380.1:0-12246 GCA_049286035.1 Xanthobacteraceae bacterium | reverse complement strand
ATCATTGACCGTGAAGCCGAATGCACCGCTGTTGAGAAAATTGATCGGCTTCGGCGCAACAGCCTTCACCACGGCCTCGATTTGCTCGCGGGTCTTGATACCCGGCGCATAAAGACAGTCTGCACCGGCGTCCTTATAGGCGCGAAGCCGGCGAATGACGTCGTCGAGATCGGGAACGCCGCGGATAAAACCCTCGGCCCGCGCCGTGAAGACGACATCGCCCCCGGCGCGATCGATCGCCGCACGCGCAGCCTTGACGCGTGCGACCGCGATGTCGAAAGGATAAAGCGGTGTAGCGCCGTTGTTCGGCGAGTCTTCGATGGAAAGACCGGCGACGCCGGTCGCCACACAGCGCGTGACGTTTTGCGCGAGACCATCGAGATCGTCAGCCAAGCCATCCTCGAAATCCGCGTTCAACGGCACGTCGGCCGCCGCGGTGAGTTCGCGGAAATGCGCAAGCACCGCTTCGCAGCTGAGCGCGCCGTCGGCATAACCTTGCGAATGCGCAGAACCCGAGCTCGTCGTCGCCAGCGCCGGAAAGCCCAGGCTTTGCAGATAGCGCGCGCTGCCGACGTTCCACGGATTGGGAATGACGAAGCAGCCGGCCTCGTGAAGCTTCCGGAAGGTTTTGCGTTTTTCGGCGGCGGAGAATGTCGTCATGGCAAATTTATTCCTGGCAAACGCATTACTGGCGAGCTCTTTGCATTGGCGGACCACAATCTGCCACGCTCCCGGTAGCGATGACTACCCGGCGCGTGATCAAACCTGGATGGCGCCTAGTGATTGTCGCGCGGCACCGATTTCTGCGCGACCCGCTGATATTTCACGGCCGGAGCCAAGACCATGCCGTCGGCGAGCTGATCGACCATGGCGCGCTGGATTTCCTGCCACGGCGTCTGGCTCGCCGGATATCGATAGCCGCCGTTCTTCTCCAGCGCCGCGCGGCGCGCGGCTAGCTCGGCGGCGGATATCAGAATATCGGCGCTGCCTTTGTTGAGATCGATGCGCACCCGATCGCCGGTCTTGAGCAAAGCCAGACCGCCGCCCGCCGCCGCTTCCGGCGAGGCATTAAGGATCGACGGCGAACCGGAGGTGCCGGACTGTCGGCCGTCGCCGATGCAGGCGAGCGAAGTGACCCCTTGTTTGATCAGGGCCGCCGGCGGCTGCATGTTCACAACCTCGGCCGAGCCCGGATAGCCGATCGGTCCCGCGCCGCGCATGAATAGGATCGTGTGCTCGTCGATCCCAAGCGACGGATCGTCGATGCGGCGATGATAATCCTCAGGCCCGTCGAACACGACGGCGCGGCCTTCGAACGCACTCGGATCCTTGGGATTGGAGAGATAACGATTGCGGAACTCCTCGGAGATCACGCTCGTTTTCATGATCGCGGAATCGAACAAGTTGCCGCGCAGGACTTTGAATCCCGCCGTCGCTTTCAGCGGCCGACCATAGGACCGGACGACATCAGCATTGCAGACTTTCGCCCGGGCGACGTTTTCGGCAACCGTCTTGCCGTTGATCGTGAGCGCATCGCCGTGCAGTCGCCCGGCAACGTGAAGCTCATGCATTACCGCCGGCAGACCGCCGGCGCGATAGTAATCCTCGCCTAAATATTCGCCGGCCGGCTGAATGTTGACCAGCAGCGGCACGTCGTAGCCGATCTTTTCCCAGTCATCGACGGTAAGTTTGACGCCGACATGCCGCGCAATCGCGTTGACATGGATCGGCGCATTGGTCGATCCGCCGATCGCCGAACAGGCGACAATCGCGTTCTCGAACGCCGCGCGCGTGAGAATATCCGAAGGCTTGAGGTCCTCGCGAACGATTTCGACGGCGCGCAGGCCGGTCTCATACGCGATTTTTCCGCGTTCGCGGTAAGGCGCGGGAATGGCCGCACAGCCCGGCAGCGACATGCCGAGCGCCTCCGCCATCGCGTTCATGGTCGATGCGGTTCCCATCGTGTTGCAATGTCCAGCCGACGGCGCCGAGCGGGCGACGATATCGATGAATTCCTTGTAATCGATTTTTCCGGCAGCTTGATCCTGGCGCGCTTGCCAGATCAGCGTACCGGAGCCCATCAGCTTGCCGTTCTCAACATGGTTGAGCATTGGTCCGCCGGACAGCACGATCGCCGGCGTGTTCACCGTGGCCGCGGCCATCAAACAAGCGGGCGTGGTCTTATCGCAGCCAGTCATCAGCACCGCGCCGTCGAGCGGATAGCCGTAGAGCACTTCGACGAGCCCGAGATAAGCGAGGTTGCGGTCGAGCGCGGCGGTTGGCCGCTTGCCGGTTTCTTGAATCGGATGCACCGGGAATTCGATGGCGATGCCGCCGGCGTCGCGGATGCCGGCGCGCACGCGCTGCGCCAATTCAAGGTGGTGGCGATTGCACGGGCTCAAATCCGAGCCGGTTTGGGCGATACCGATGATCGGACGGCCGGACGTCAATTCGGCCCGGGTCAGTCCATAATTGAGGTAGCGCTCGAGATAGAGCGCGGTCATTCCCGGATTATCGGGATTGTCGAACCATAATTGCGAGCGCAGACGCATTTGCGTTTCGCCTCGCGCGCTCTTGTCCCTACCCATTACCTTCTCCGACTCAATTTGACGGCGTCATCGTGCAGCGCCGCAAAATGCCTGCGATGCAATTTTCGCAGAATGCCGCATTGCCGCTCGGTAGATATACCGCCTTTGCATAAGCGCGAGCGGCAGCGATGCGCGTGTAATCAACTGACACGGAATGCATTTTATCGCTACCGCTGGCGCGATGCCGCATTTACGTTTGAATTGCGCAACACCCGATCCATTGCAAGCGCCTGATAATGCAAAAGAATAACGTGATGCTCAGGCGTCCAATCGGCCATTGCGCGGCCGCCGGCGGAGCCCTCGCATGTGTTTGCATTTCCGGTCCGATTGGGTTGAAGTGCCGCCAATTTTGGGGGGAACTGCCATGCTCAAGACCGTCGCGGCGTTTGACCGTATCGGCGAAGAAAATGCGTTTGCCGTTCTGGCGCGGGCCATGCAGCTTGCCGCGCAAGGGCGCGACATCATCAATCTCGGCATCGGCCAGCCCGATTTCCGCACCCCCGATTTTATCGTCGAAGCGGCAATCAAAGCGCTGCGCGACGGCCACCACGGCTACACGCCCGCGGTCGGCATCCTCCCCTTGCGCGAAGCGGTTGCGGCGGATCTTGGAAAACGCTTTGCCGTCAAGGTCTCGCCCAATGAAGTGATGATCATGCCGGGCGGCAAGCCGACCATGTTCATGTCGATCTTGATGTTCGGCGAGCCGGGCGCAGAGATCCTTTATCCCGATCCCGGATTTCCGATTTACCGCTCAATGATCGAATATACCGGCGCGCGTCCGGTACCGGTGCCGATCCGCGAGGAAAACAATTTCGCGTTCTCGGCCGAAGAAACGCTGAAGCTGATCACGCCCCGCACGCGCCTTCTCATTCTTAACTCGCCCGCCAATCCCACGGGCGGCGTCACGCCGAAAGCGGAAGTCGATAAACTCGTAGCCGGGCTGGAGCGCTTTCCCGATGTCGCGATCATGTCGGACGAGATCTACGATCACATGGTCTATGACGGCGAAAAGCACGTTTGTCTGCTCGCTTATCCGTCGATCCGCGACCGTTTGATCCTGCTCAACGGCTGGTCGAAAACCTACGCGATGACCGGATGGCGGCTTGGTTATGCGGTATGGCCGGGCAAGCTTTACGAATATGCGCGCAAGCTCGCAGTCAATCTGCACTCCTGCGTCAACGCTTCGGCGCAATATGCCGGGCTTGCCGCCCTGACCGGCCCGCAAGACGAGCCGGCGCGCATGGTGGCTGAGTTCGACAGGCGCCGCAAAGTCGTCGTCGCCGGCTTAAATAACCTGCCGGGAATTTCCTGCGCCACGCCGAAGGGTGCGTTCTACGCCTTTCCCAACATCAAGCGCACCGGCTGGAAAGCCAAAGTCTTGGCGTCGGCGCTCCTGGAAGACGCAGGCGTGGCGCTGATCGGCGGGCCCGATTTCGGCATTCTCGGCGAAGGCTATATGCGCGTCTCCTACGCCAATTCGACTGAGAACATTGTGAAGGCGCTCGATCGCATCGGCGCGTTTCTGACATCGCGCAAGGCGGCGTAGCCTCTCTCCTCGGCGTCATGCCCTTTGCGTCAGCCGAAAACCGGCGATGACGATGACAAGGCCGGCGAGCTGCGAAACGCTCGGCGCCTCGCCGATCGTGAAATAGCCGATCAACAGCGTGAACGGCGGCACCAGCGAGGGAAACAGCACCGCGCGGCCGGCGCCGAGCAAAACAACCGCGCGGGTGAACAGATAAATCGCGCCCGCGCCCGCCAGCGCACCCTGCACGATGGCCTGCATCGCATTCTCATAAAATCCGGCCGCGAGCATATTGCCGAAGCTGAATAAAAGAATCGGCAGCCCGGCGAGCGAGAGCACGCTTGTCACCGCCGTCGCCCGAATCGCCCCGATCCGCCAATGCCGCACCAGCACGCCGAAAATGGCGAAGCAGCTTCCCGCCGCGACAAAGAGCAAATCGCCAAGCACGCCATGGCCACCGATCGTGCGCAGCGCTTCGGCGCCGATCACCGCCAAGCCGATCACGATGACCGCGGCGCCGGCAATGCGCCGTGGCGGCAGCGGCTCTTTGAGCACCAGGCGCGCCAGAACAAGCCCGCCCAGCGCCGCGCATGATGGCTGAATGACGGCGCCGTGGCCGAGCGGCACCAGCACGTAGCCGACATAGCTTAGGAGCGCGAGCGGCAGGCCACCAAACAGCGCCAGCGCCGCCGCGCGGGGAAGCCCAATCATGCGCAGATCGGCGAAATTGTTCTTGGCGACCAGCGGCAGGAGTGCAAATCCCGGCCACACGAACCGGTGCAACGCGATCACCAGCGGGGAGAGGCCGGAGGTCACGCCCTGGCGCGCGGCGACAAAACCCAGCGCCCAAAACAAAGCCGCGCCGGCGCCGCAAACGATCCCCCATGCGGTGGCGTATTTCGCCGTCAGGATGGGCTTGCTCTGCATGGGCACCGGCATGAAGCAATCAGCTTGCGCCGGCAAGGAGTTCAAGCCCGCCGACAGCCAGGACACGCCCTTCCTCCAGCCGCACCACACTGGTCGCGATCTGGCGCAATTCGCCGGCGATATGGCTGACATAGACCATCGGAATGGCGGCTTCATCGCGCAGACGCATCAGATAAGGCAAGATTTCGCCTTTGTGCCCGGCATCGAGTGACGCGAGCGGCTCGTCGAGCAGCAAAAGGCGGGGCTGCGTCAGCAAGGCGCGGCCGATGGCGACGCGCTGACGTTCGCCGCCTGACAGCATGCGCGGCCGGCGCTGGAGGAGATGGGTGATTCCGAGGAGTGACGCGATCCGTTCGAAATCGGTGGGATTGCGCGGCCGGCCGCTCATGCGTCGGCCGTAATCCAGGTTTTGCCGCACGCTCAAATGCGGAAACAGTCGGCCTTCCTGAAACACACAGCCGATCCGGCGCCCGTGCGGCGGCACATTGATGCCCTTTGCGGCATCGAACAGCGTCGTGTCGTCGAGCACAATGCAGCCGCGATCCGGTTCGAGCAGGCCCGCGATCATATTGACCAGCGAGGTTTTCCCGGCTCCCGATGGGCCGAACAGAGCGGTGACGCCGCCGGCGATTTGGAATCGCGCGGCAAGCTCCAGCGCGCCGAGCCGTTTTTCCACCTCGACCTCAAGCACGATCATTCCCCGTGAAAGCGCGCGCTGGCGCGCCGGCCAAGCCATTCGGCGGCAATCAGCGCGGCAAGCGACAAGACGATGGCGACCACGACCAGCCGTTCTGCCGCGGCGTCGCCGCCGGGAATTTGCAGGAATGTGTAGATCGCGGCAGAGATCGTTTGCGTCTCGCCGGGAATGTTGGAGACAAAAGTGATCGTCGCGCCAAACTCGCCAAGCGCGCGGGCGAAGCACAACAACACGCCGGCGATGATGCCGGGTAGCGCCAGCGGCAGCGTTACGGTGAAGAACACCAAGGCAGGGTTGGCGCCCAATGTCGCCGCCGCATCTTCGAGCCGGCGATCGATCGCCTCGAGCGCAAGCCGGATCGGCCTAACCAGAAGCGGAAATCCCATCACACCCGAAGCGAGCGCCGCGCCGGTCCAGCGGAACGCGAAAACCACGCCAAAATGATCATAAAGAAACGCGCCGATCGGGCCCTTGCGGCCGAACCAGATCAACAGGAGGTAACCGGTCACGACGGGCGGCAGCACCAGCGGCAAGTGAACCAGACCATCCAATACGGTCTTGCCCCAGAACTTGCCGCGCGCCAGCAGCCAGCCGATGGCGATGCCGAACGGCAACGCCCATGCGGTCGCCACAAGCGCGATGCGGAGCGACAGTTCGACTGCGGTCCATTCCGCTGAAGAAAGCTCAAGCATACCCGGCGCGGCTCACGAAACCGACTTGATCAAAACGCGAAAGCCGTAAGTCTCGAAAATTGCCCGCGCGGTGGCCGAGCGCAGGAAAGCGAGATAAAGCGCCGCGGCCGGCTTGGCGGTTCGCGTCGCCGCCGCGGGGTAGACGATCGGTTCGTGTGAATCCTCCGGAAAGGCGGCGATGACCTTCACGGCGGGCTCCACTTTGGCGTCGGTCGCGTAGACGATGCCGAGTGGCGCCTCGCCGCGCGCGACCAGGACAAGCGCGGCGCGGACATTGCCGACCATCGCCAGTTTCGGCTCGACTGCGTCCCACAGCCCAAGTTTTTGCAAAGCGGCTCTGGCGTAGATCCCGACCGGCACCGCGCGCACGTCACCCGTTGCAATGCGCCCGGCGCCGGCTAATCCGGCGAGATCGAGACTGGGACCGATCGTCACATTGTTCAGCTTCGAATCTTTTTCGGCGATCAGAACCAGCGTGTTGCCGAGCAAATTCACGCGCGTGCCGTCATCGATAACGCCTCTTTGCGAACCGTAATCCATCCATTTCTGATCGGCGGAAATGTACACGTCCGCCGGAGCGCCTTGTTCGATCTGTTTCATCAGCGCCGAACTCGCGTCGTAGCTGGCGACCACCGCGATGCCGGTTTGCTTGGCGAAAGCGGCATCGACGTCGTCAAGCGCGTTCTTCATCGACGCGGCGGCAAAGACCAGGATCGATTTGTCTTGAGGTTTTTGTTGCGCCTGCGCGGCAAACGGCAACACGCAAACCGCGAATAAGGCGGCGAGCGCCGCACTAAAGCTTGTTCGCTGTGGCACGACGGCTCTCCAATACACACGGCGTGCGCAAAGCACGCGCACGATTGCGAATGCTGACGATGGTCGCGGCCAGCTTTAAGGGAACCGTCGTTCCGCGCTGTGATCGGCGCACGCCCAGCGCGCCGTTGGCCGCCGACAATGATAGGACCGCGAAGCGGCGCCGACAAGCGAGCTGCCAGTTTGCCAACTCGGGTTTGCCAACTCTGCCCCTTTCCCCCGCGGCGAACGCTGCTATGTTGCCACCCGTTGCGGGAGCGAGATGTGGCGCAAGAGAAAATGACAAAGGCTGAGTCGATCGACGGCGACTACGACTACATCATCATCGGCGCCGGCTCGGCTGGTTGCCTGCTCGCCAATCGACTGTCCGCCGATCCCGCCAAACGCATACTGATCCTCGAGGCCGGCGGCAACGACAACTGGATCTGGTTTCATATCCCGGTCGGCTATTTGTTCGCGATCGGCAATCCGCGTTCGGATTGGTGTTTCAAGACCGAGCCGGAGCCAGGACTGAACGGCCGCAGCTTGAACTATCCGCGCGGCAAAGTGATCGGCGGCTCCTCGGCGATCAATGCAATGATCTATATGCGCGGGCAGGCCGCGGACTACGACCATTGGCGGCAGCTCGGACTTAACGGCTGGGGCTGGGACGATGTGCTGCCGTTCTTCAAGCGCCACGAAAATCATTTCATGGGCGAAAGCGCCGCGCATGCGATCGGCGGCGAATGGCACATTGAAGCGCCGCGGGTGCGCTGGGATCTGCTCGACGCCTTTCGCGCCGCCGCCGAACAAGCCGGGATCAAATCCATCGCCGATTTCAATTGCGGCGACAACGAAGGCTGCTGCGCCTTTCATGTCAATCAAAGACGCGGCCGGCGCGTGTCAGCAGCCCGCGCTTTTCTTAAACCGGTGCTTAAGCGCGCCAATCTGCGGCTGGAGACCCGCTGCCTGGTCGAAGACTTGACCTTCGAGGGCAGGCGCGCCGTTGGCGTGCGCTGGCGGCAAGATGGCGCCATGCGCAGCGCGCGTTGTCGCGGCGAAATCGTGCTCGCCGCTGGCGCGATCGGATCGCCGCAAATCCTGATGCTGTCCGGCATCGGGCCCGCGGCGCATTTGCGCGACAACGGCATCGAGGTTCTGCTCGATCGGCCGGGCGTCGGCGCCAATCTGCAGGACCATTTGCAGCTCCGCCTGATCTACAAAGTTCAGGGCATCACCACGCTGAACGAGCGCTATCACGCGCCGCTCGGCTTTGTCCGCATGCTCGGCGAATATGTCCTGTTCCGGCGCGGTCCTTTGACCATGGCGCCGTCGCAACTTGGCCTGTTCACGCGATCCGACCGCGACCAGCCGCGCGCCAATCTGCAGTATCACATTCAGCCGCTGTCGCTCGATCGCTTCGGCGAGCCGCTGCACAAATTCCCGGCCTTTACCGCGAGCGTCTGCAACTTAAGACCGACAAGCCGCGGCACCTTGCGCCTGCGCTCGCGTGAGCCCGCCGCTTCGCCGCTCATTAAACCCAATTATCTGTCGACCGACGAGGATCGGCGCATCGCCGCCAGCGCGATCCGGCTGACGCGGCGGATCGCAGCGCAGCCGGCGCTGGCGCGCTTTGACCCCGAGGAATACTTGCCCGGCGCCGCCGCTCGCGACGACGATGAAGCGGGGCTGGTGAAGGCCGCCGGCGATATCGGCACCACGATCTTTCATCCGGTCGGCACCGCGAAAATGGGCCTCTCCAGCGATCCAATGACTGTGGTCGACGAGCGCCTGCGCGTTACCGGCATCGAGCATTTACGCGTTATCGATGCTTCGGTGATGCCAGCGATCACCTCGGGCAATACCAATGCGCCGACCATGATGATCGCGGAAAAAGGTGCCGCGCTGTTGCGCGAAGACGCCAAGGCGCTGGCGGCATGAACGCGTTCGTGCGCGCCAAGGCGATCCTGGTCGATCCGGCCGCGGCGTGGCGCGGAATCGAAAAGGACATCGGCGATCCGGCCTATCTGCTCAGCCGCTATGTCGCCGTGCTGGCGCTGATCCCTGCCCTTTCCGGCTTTGTCGGCGCGACGCTGATCGGCGTGATTACCCCTTCCGGCGTACTTCGCGCCGATCTCATCGACGGACTGTTCGGCGCGATCGTCAGTTACGCGACAAGCTGCGCCATTGTGCTGCTGCTCGGCCTGATCATTGACCTTTTGGCGCCGCTATTCGGCGGCCGCCGCGATTTCGAAGACGCGTTCAAGCTCGCGGTCTACTCGTTCACGCCGCTCTGGCTCGTCGGCATATTTCTGCTGCTGCCCGGCTTGCGTTTTCTCCTCCTCACCGGCGCTTACGGCATTTATCTGTTCTGGCTCGGGGCGCCGCGACTGACCAAAGTGCCCGAACAGCAAGCCGCCAATTTCACCGCGGTCATTGTCATTTGCGCCTGCGGTCTGTTGTACGCAGCGGCGCTGGCGCAGCGGATGCTTTTTGGAACGCCGGGTCTTTAACGCAGCGTCATCCTGAGGTGCGAGCGCAGCGAGCCTCAAAGGATGGCGCTGGACTTCTACCGTCACGGCGCCTGCACGATCGATTTGCATGTCGGCGGCAACCCGGCGAGCGTCAGCGGCGGCTTCGGCTTCGGCGGAATGAGTGGCGGCGGCGGATGCAGGGTCGATTCCTTGAACCAGTAATCGAGCTCGTGACCGCAGCCATCGTTTTCATCCGGCGGCGGCTGTGGCTTGCAATCGGGACTGTCCGCCGGACAAGCGATGCGGACGTGGAAATGCTCGGCGTGGCCGTACCAGGGCCGTACTTTCTGAAGCCAATCGCGATCCGACTCGGCCTCGCGGCACAGCGCTTTCTTGATTGCGGCATTGACGAAGATGCGGGTCACCGCCGGATCCTTGGCGGCGGTGCGGATCAGCGCGGTATAGGTGGGCGTCCAGATTTGCGGATCGATATCGAGAAGATTCGGCGCAACGATATCGGTCGCCGAAGTGAATTCGCGCTCTTCGCGGCTTTGCACATGGTTCGGCATCGGCGTGAACCAGATGTCGGTGTCCAGTCCCACCTGATGACTGGTATGGCCTGAGATCATCGGCCCGCCGCGCGGCTGCGACATGTCGCCGACCAGAAGGCCGTTCCAGCCGACTTTCTTGGCGTTGTTGGCAAAGCGCTCGATGAAGCGCACAAGATGCGGATTGCCCCAGTTGCGGTTGCGCGACAGCCGCATGACTTGCCAGGACGGGCCGTCAACCGGCAGCGGCGCGGCGCCGGCGAGGCAGCCGTCGGAATAGCCGCCAATCGAGCGCGCGGGGCCGGGAAACGGCGTCGGCTTGCGCGCGAAAAACTCCTTGGCCGCGGTCGCTGCGTCCGGATGTTCGAGCGGCGGCAGTGGCTCGGGATTGAGCGAGCCGGGCGGCGTCGGATCGATCAGGTGCTTTTCCTGGGCAGCGGCGGAACCGGCCAGCGCGAGCAAGAACGCCACTAATACCGAAAAAATCCTAGTATTCATTGTTTGCGGTTGTTCCTTGGCCTTCTTCACGAACGAGTCATTTTGAAATTCGTTAGTCGCATGTTAACAGCATTTGTGCCGAATGTGCGTCGAGGATGAACACATGACGATCATTTACACACTCGGCTATGAAGGCACAGACGTTCAGCAGTTCATCACAACGTTGCTACGCGCCGGCGTTAAAGTCGTCGCCGATGTCCGAGCTGTGCCCTTATCGCGAAAAAAAGGCTTCTCGAAACGGCGACTATCTGAATGTCTGGCGAGCGCCGGCATTGAGTACCTGCATTTTGCGGACCTCGGAAATCCACGCGATGGCCGTGAGGCAGCAAAGGCTGGTAACACTACGAAATTTCATCGCGTTTACTTGAAGCATCTAAGTACGATCCTTGCTCGGACAGCCCTGAAGCGATTGGCGGAATTGTCTGCCTCGCGCGCAACATGCCTCTTATGTTTTGAGCGCGAGCCGAAAGAGTGCCATCGAACTTTGATTGCGTCAGAACTTTCGCCCTATGGTATCGATAGAGTCGATCTATTCACTGATTCTTCAGGACAAAATGTCCGGATCCATAGCGTCGTCCGAAGTCGTAATCCTGATCAAAGCGTTGCCGCGGCCGAGTAAGAGGTACGGCGAAACTGTTTGTTGCGCAGGCGTCACGTTAAATCGCGAATGGAAAAGATTATATCCGGTTCGCTTCCGTTATCTGGAGTCAGATCAAAGGTTTCAGCGCTGGCAAACGATTCAATTCAAATATCGCACGCCCACCCACGATCGGCGCATCGAAAGCTGTCACATCTTTGAAGATAAAATAACTTTTACGGGCACGCTTTCTGCTCAAGATCGTTTTGCACTACTCGATCCAATGATCATGCCATCAGCATCCGCGGCAGCGGCACGCGGCGCCTCATTGGCAATCATTCGTCCAAGCAACACGAAGTTTAAATACAGAAAAAAGACTGAAACTGCGCTTGAAAAAGAAGCGTGCGCGTATCTTGAAACAAGTCGACAGCAGGGCCTGCTCGATAAAGAGTTGGCGACGTTTAGACCAAGTCCCTACGAATTTGCCTTTTCGTTTCACGATAGTGGTGGCAGACATACTTGGCTATGCGGTGATTGGGAAACTCATGCTACGTTTTTTAAGTGGAGAAGCCGCTACAGCGAAGCGGAGACGTTAAGAAATCTGAGCGGGCTTTATAACGACGAATATCCTCAAAGAGGCTTTGTATTCGCGATTGGTAATATGGCTAAGAGACCTCAGACTTGGCAGTTGCTCGGTGTAATAAGACTAGACAGCGCTGGTCAGTTAACGCTGATCTAATTGGCGACCTAGCACTGGCGGGGACAAGACCGATCAGTAAAGAACGTCCGCGCGCGGTAACCGCTTTACAAGCACTTCGCGCTACGTACTGATTGTGCCTAACGGCTGTCGGGCCCTGCCATGCGTCCTTTGTCCTGCGTCCTGGCCGCGCTGGTATTGACTGTCGCGCTGACGAGAAGCGCCAGCGCC
>JBAQBC010000379.1:0-4487 GCA_049286035.1 Xanthobacteraceae bacterium | reverse complement strand
TTTCGACCGCCGAGCTAGAATCTCAGAACCGGATCGGCAACGCCGTAATCACGCGAAAATCCGGAGTGTGGCCGGTGATGCCAAATTGCGTGGTGATACTGAGCATCGTGCGGTTCCAGAGCAACGTGTTGAAACCCACGTCAACGCTGCTCAACACTCGCGCCAACGACCCCTGCACCGAAAACCGAGACCAGAAAAACGAAAGACCGCCCCAACGGCGGCCCGAATTACCTCAAGTTTTTTCAATTTGACTGATTGATTCTGTTTCAAAGGAGTTCCAAAAATCAATTGAAGGTAGGGTATCCAGGTTGGCGAGCTTTGGGCTCAAGCGTTCGGGCGGATTCGCTCCTTTCTGCTGGCCACCACTTGAGTGCTCCTGGGTTGGGATCGACCACATTCCACTCACTAGACGCTGAGGCTTTTCGGTTCGGTACACGCTCGCACTGCTGGCTGTGATCTCGTTCACGCTTGCCGACCCACGATAGGGCCGGCGCCACGCCTCCCCTTACGGCCATGTTGGCCGGTTGCTGGGACGCGAGCGGTGGTGGCTGCGGGGAACCAGAATGCGGGGGCGGGATGCCGGGGGTGCGGCCTGAGAAGGCACCAACTAGCACCGGCGCATAAGCAGCCGGGCCGCCTCGTCTAGCCATATAGCCATACAGCTGATACATATTGCCATATGAAGACCACGCTCAACATTGACGCCACCATCATGGCAGAGCTCAAGCGCGAGGCTGCACGTCAAGGCCGCACCATGTCGGAGCTGGTCGAGTCGGCGCTACGCCTACTGCTTCGCTCGCATCGTAAGCGGGAGAAACTAGTCGCCCTGCCGACATTCCACAGCGGCGGCACACTTGTTGATATTGCCGACCGCAACGCTTTGTACCAGGCCATGGAAGGCCGCTAGTGCTCGCAGTCGATACCAATGTGCTGGTTTATGCTGCCGATGCTGACTCGCAATTTCATGCCCCCTGTCGCGACTGGCTTGAGCGACAGCGGGCAAGACCGGATGCCTGGTACACGACCTGGGGAATACTCTATGAGTTTCTGCGGGTAACAACCCACCCAAGAGTCATGCGACGCCCGTGGACCGCATTAGCGGCGTGGGAGTTCGTAACGGCTCTCCTTGCTTCTCCGGGCCTCGCCGTTCTCGTTCCCACGCACCGGCATGCCGACGTCGCCGGCGAGGTCATTTTAGAATTGCCGCATCTCGCCGGTAATCTGCTGCATGACGCGCATACGGCAATTCTCATGCGCGAGCACGGCATTCGGCGAATCTGCACCCGCGATACGGATTTTAATCAATTCGCGTTTTTGGAGGTCATTGATCCGCTCCGATCTTAGCTATTGTTCGTTGGCAGCGGCTCCCGTGTTTTTGCGTCGCGAGAGCGCGCGCCGTTCATAGCGATCAAGGGCCAGCGATCGCCGACATGATGTCGGTGTGCCCAAAATCAGCGCCGATGAACAGCAGCGGTTCACCGGCGGTCTTTGCGAGGGCGTAGGCAAAGCAATCGCCGAGATTCAGCTTGGCCGAATGTCCGCTGCCTTTACCGAAATCTCGATAAGCATCCCTAGCAAGCCGGGCCTGAATTTCGGTGACTGGTTCGATGCGGACGCGTGCCGCTCTGAGCAGGTCATCAAAGCGGCGGCTGGCGATTGGATCACGGCTGCCATCAATGACCACCGCGGCTTCGACAAAATTCACCGCCGAGACGCGACGCTCGGCGGCGCTCTCGATGGCGTGGGCACAAATTTCCGCTTCCGGCTCGGCGCGAAGAATGGCCACCAGCGCTGAAGTGTCGATAATCATCGGGGCAAGCCGCGCTTGTCGTACAGCAAGTCACCATGATCGGCGGATCGGAACGGCTCCTTCAGGCGCGCGGCACAATCCTTGCCGATCCGCAGTAAGCGATCGGCAAGAGCACCGCCGCGCTCGCGATGCAGCCGATCAAGACGTTCACGGACGGCTTGGGTGACGGCCCCGGTCAGGGTCTCGCCGGTGAGCTTCGCCAATTCTTCCACCAGCCGATAGGTTTCGTCGTTCTTGATATTGAGGCCCATTTCTATACCTTTCTACCATCAATATAAGGTAATCTACCCCCCCTGGTAATAAGGTCAAAACGGGCCAAAAAGAATGCCCCCACAAATCCGAACCTTTCTTTTGGCGCCGTTTTCGCAGCCGCACGGGGCCGCCGCCGCCGTTCTCCTCGATGAACTCCACGCCGGCGGCTTCTAGCGCTCGGCGAAGCGCGAAGTCTGTTCAGCGAAATGGATTATTGATGGTAAGACCTTCGACCTCGCGCCCATGGCTCATATCCTCTGAGAGCAGCTCGCGGCAGCCGAGCGCGCGGGCGGCGGCCACAATCGCTGCGTCCCAATAAGACAGCCCGTATATCGCCTTGATCTCCAGTGCGCTGATCATGACTGGTAGCGTGATCTCCTGCACCTTGAAGCGCAGCCAGGTACGCACAAGCCCGACCGCGATTTCGTGGGCAATTGCGTCCGGCCGCGTGGCGCGTGTCGCTTGCACGTAGAATTCCTGTAGCACCTGGACTGAGAGCGCAATATTTTCGGCATCGAGCAGCGCAATGGCGATGTCACGTTTGGACGCTTCCGCCGGATCGCGGCTAATGGAGTAGAGGAGGATGTTGGTGTCGATAAAGCGCGGCCCATTCATAAGTTGCGCCTGTGCACATCCTCACGCGGCAGCCGGTCCGCGGCGCGAAAGCTGCCAATGCGCTCCCGCAATGCTCGCTCCTCGCGCTTCAGTCGCTCGGCGTCGGTTTCGCCGGCAGCTAGCTCGGTTAGGAACCGCGTGACCAGCGCCGACACCGACGTGTCCCGCTCGGCGGCTTTTATGCGCGCCCTGCGATAGGTCTCGTCGTCCACAGCAACCGTGATATTTTTCACATTTGCACATTATCACAGAAACTCATGAAGTCAATGCGGATTGCGCCTCACTCTCAATTCAGCGTTTGTCGCGTTTTGTATGCTCCGCCTTTGGTCCGAAGGCCGATCAAATGGGTTCGTTTTGTTATTCGGTTTGCAGGGCCGTGTGACAGGGTCAGTCCTAACGTTTTTTCTGTAGGCGCTTCCTTAGCCGCACCCCCGGGCCGCCGCCGTTCTCGTCGATGAACTCGACACCGGCAAGTTCTAGGGCCGAGCGAATCTTCATGCCCGTTTCGTCCCGTCCTCCCAATGGACCATCTTGAGCTTCCAACCGCTTGACCGTTGGGATCGAGACGTCTGCTGCGGCTGCCAAATCCTCTTGTGACCAAGCCAAAAGTGAGCGGGCTGCTTTGACCTGTCTTATTGATACTTTTAGTATTGACTTTGCGGCCATTGGCGTACGATACTTTTAGTATCGAAAGTGTTTATGGTTGGAGAGAAACAACAATGGCTCAAGCATCCCCCAAATCAAGAAATACCCTTGCTCCCCGCTACTTCATAGGCGGCTCGGACGCCCGGATCATCATGGGAGATGACGAGGCGGCCTTAATCCGACTTTGGCGCGAGAAGCGGGGCGAGGTCGAGCCGGAGGACCTCTCCCACAATCTCATTGTTCAGCTCGGCCTCGCCACCGAGGACCTGAATCGGCGCTGGTACCAAGCGAATTCCGGTCAAGTCCTGACCGATATTCAGCGCCACATCCGCCATCCCGCCCTGCGCTGGATGGCAGCCACGCTCGACGGCCGGGTCGAAGCCACGGGGGCTGTGTTCGAGGCCAAGTTCATGCTGCCCTGGTCCTTCTCGGAAGAAGGCGCGGCCGAAAAATATATGCCGCAGCTCCAGCACAATATGTGGGTGGTGACCGCCAGAAGCGCGGTCCTCTCGGTAATCACCGGTGGCGGCAAATGGGTTGAGATCTCCACCCATGCGGATCCGCTCTATCAACATCTTATCGTCACCGCAGAGCGCAAGTTCTGGCGCTGCGTCGAGAGCGGCGAGCCCCCTCAGCTCTTTGGTGTCGAGCCGCCTAAGCCGCGGATCGAGGCGGTCCGAATTGTGGATATGAGCGAGTCGAATTCTTGGGCCGAATTTGCCGGCGTATTCCGCAGCACCCGCCGAGCCTTTCTCGACCACGAGCGCTCGAAATGCGAGCTGAAGGCGCTGATGCCGGAGGATGCCAAAGAAGCAACCGGCCATGGCGTTCGCGTCAAGCGGTCGAAGTCCGGTGCCATCAGCTTTGATCTTCTCGAGGTGGAGGGTAGCGGCCATGCAACGGTCCAGTGACACGATTGGCACAATCGCTACGGCCCTGGCTAAAGCCCAAGCCCAGCTCGTCAATCCGGAAAAATCCCTAGTCGGAACGATTCGATCGGATGGACCTGGCGCGACAGAACGATCCTTCCGCTATGCGCCGCTATCGAGTGGCCTCGAGATTGTGCGCAAGACCTTGAGCCAACATGAGATCGCAACCGTGCAAACCACCGCGATTGATGAGACCGCTGGCATCGTCCGCCTCAGCACAGTATTGGCGCATGCCT
>JBAQBC010000378.1:0-2962 GCA_049286035.1 Xanthobacteraceae bacterium | reverse complement strand
CCACCATCAATGTGGCGTAATCGGAGAGGATCACGCCGGCTTGCAGCATGCGCAGAAGCCCGACCTGTCGTTTGGTTTCGCTGAAAGTACCGGAGGCGTCGACGGCCACGTAAGCGTCGAGGCCCTTACCAATAGCGGTCATGGCAGGGAACGCCGCGCAGACTTCAAGGGAGATGCCCGCGAAGATCAGTTTCTTGCGCCCGGTCGCAGTGATGGCCTGGGCCACCTTTGGATCGTCGAACGCGTTCACAGACGAGCGATCGATGATTGGAACGCCAGGCAGCGCCTCGACGAGTTCTGGAAAGGTCGGGCCCCACATGCTGTCCCGCGCGGTTGTTGTGACGACGATCGGCAATTTCAGCATCTTGGCCGCTTTGGCTAACGCCACGACGTTGTGCTTCAGTTCTCCTGTCGAATAATCGCGAACCCCCGTCATCAGGCCCACTTGGTGGTCGACGAGGATGAGCGCGGCGTTTTCAGACGTGAGCGGCTCGTAGCGGCGGGGTTGCTCGGACATGACATTCTCCTTCAGAAAAGAAAAGTGGCTTGCGGCTCCGGTGAGCGGTGCGACGCCAAGTATTGTCGCGGCAGCGCCGAGCCCCCCACCCGCAAACTTCGTGTACTAAATCGAAATACCTCAATCGAACAGCGCCACCGCGCGGGTCCAGCCGGCCGAACCGCGTTTCACCTTGTACGGGAAACAGGCGACCGTGAAGCCGTGGCTGGGAAGCTGTTCGAGATTGCACAACTTCTCCATATGGCAATAAGGAATCTCGCGGCCGGCCTTGTGGCCTTCCCAGATGATGGATGGATCATGTGTTTCGAGCCAGCGTTTGCGCATATGCGTGAACGGCGCGTCCCAGCCCCAGGCATCGATGCCGGTGACGCGCACGCCGCGCGAAGTCAGATAAAGCGTCGCCTCCCGGCCCATGCCGCAGCCGGCGGTGAGATATTCGTCGCTGCCGATGCAGCTCGCGGCGCGGGTGTTGACCAGAACGATATCGAACGGCTTGAGCTCATGGCCGATGCGCGTGAGCTCAGCTTCGACCTCAGCGGCGGTGACCACATGACCGTCCGGCAGTTTGCGGAAATCGAGCTTGACGCCGGGGCGAAAAAACCAGTCGAGCGGAACCTGATCGATGGTCATCATCGGCTTGCCGTCGATCGACCTCGACTGGAAATGGATCGGCGCATCCATATGCGTGCCGTTATGCGTCGTGAGCTCAATCTCTTCGATCGCCCAAGCTTCGCCGTCCGGCAGGTCCTCGCGGCGCAAGCCGGGGAACAGATCGCACATCAGCGGCGCGGTTTCGGCGTTGCTACGGTAAGCGATTTTCGGCCGCATGAACGGTGGGTCGTAGACCATTTCGTTTTCTAGCGGCGACGACAGGTCGATCATGCGACTCGGCAGCTTCATTGCGTCCCCATTCGGTCTTGGCGAAATGACCTTAGAGCGGTTTCCGGTCGAATTGAAACACTGTCGTCATTGCCAGGAGCGTTGATTTGAGTGGGGCGTGCTTTAGAAAGGGCGGCACATGATCCTAGTCACCGGTGCCAGCGGTTTTGTCGGCGCGGCCGTCGTGCGGCAGCTTTTAGCGGCGGGTCATGCGGTCCGTGCACTCATTCGCCCGACCAGCGCGCACACCAATCTTGCCGGTCTGCCGGTCGAAATCGCGCAAGGCGACCTGCGCGATCCCGACTCGCTCAACCGCGCGATGGCGGGCGTCCGTTTTGTCTTTCATGTCGCCGCCGATTACCGGCTATGGGCGCGCCATCCGCAAGACGTCGTACGCACCAATGTCGAGGGCACGCGAACGCTGATGGAGGCGGCGCTGCGCGCCGGCGTCGAGCGCATCGTCTATACCAGTAGCGTCGCGACGCTCAAAGCGCGGCCAGACGGCAAGCCCAACGACGAAACATTCCCGCTCGAGGAGGCCGCCGCGATCGGCGCCTACAAATACAGCAAAGTCGTCGCCGAGCGGCTGGTCGAGACCATGGCGGCGGAGCACAACTTGCCCGCCGTCATTGTCAATCCCTCAACCCCGATCGGACCGCGCGACGTGCGGCCGACGCCGACCGGCCGGATCATCGTCGAAGCGGCGGCCGGGCGCATGCCGGCTTACGTCGATACCGGATTGAACCTGGTCCATGTCGATGATGTCGCCACGGGGCATCTCCTTGCTTTAGCCAAGGGCCGCATCGGGGAGCGCTACATTCTCGGCGGGCAAGATGTGCTGCTTGGCGATATGCTCGGCGAAATCGCCCGCCAGACCGGTCGCTCGCCGCCAAAGCTGCGGCTCCCTCGCCGGTTGATATTTCCGATCGCCTATGCCGCCGAAGCGCTTGCCTATTTCACCGACCGCGAGCCGTTCGTGACGACCACGGGTCTGCGGCTCGCCAAGGACCGCATGTTCTTCACCTCAGCCAAAGCGGAACGCGAACTCTCCTATCACGCGCGGCCATACAGCGAGGCGATCGCTGATGCGATCGCCTGGTTCCGGCAGCATGGCTATCTCAAATAATTTTAATGCGCTGCGCCGCGCTCGCGCAGGAAATGAAAAAATTCGACGCCTTCGCGTAAGCGCCGCTTCATCATCTCGCGGCTGGTCAGCATCTCGCCCAGGATTTCCGCAATCTTAGAAGGGCGGAAATAGAACTTCTTGTAGAATTCCTCTACCGAATCGAAGATCTCGGTGTGCCCGAGATGCGAATAGTTGAGTGGCGCGATCTGCGTGCCCTGGTCCGTGAGCAGGTCGACGTCGGAGGCGAACCAGCCGTTCTCCTTCGCCTGCTTGTAGAGGAAAGTGCCGGGATAGGGCGCCGCCAGCGATACCTGCAGGGTGCGCGGGTTCACGTCCTTGGCGAACTGGAGCGTCTCCTGGATCGTTTCAGTCGTCTCACCCGGCAAGCCCAAAATGAACGTGCCGTGCACGATGATGCCGAGTTCGCGGCAGTCCTTGGA
>JBAQBC010000377.1:0-2045 GCA_049286035.1 Xanthobacteraceae bacterium | reverse complement strand
GCACGCGTGCGCGGCTGGACGAAAGCGCGCTTTGCGCTCACTGACGACGAAACGGTGATGGTATCGGAGCTCGCTTGCAGTGTCCCCGGCTGTCCGCCGATCGAGACGCATGTGGTGTTCTGGACGGCGGCCGGGCGGCATCATTTCAAGATCTTCAAGCCGCTGGCGCAAGTGACCGAAAACGACCTGCCGCCCGCGTTCATGAAAAATGCACTGGTCGCGCTCGAAGGCTTTGAGTGCGATTGTTGCTAAATTTACAAACACGTTTCTTTCTGGAAGCGCCACGGAGGCAGCGAATATGGTCTGCGATCTACTGCAGAAAATTGAACAGTTCCACGCAGCCGGAACACAAATGATTCCGCCTCATGGGCCGGAGATCGTAAAAACCTTTTATGACATTCTGACCGTACTCGACTCAAAAGGATTAGCTCTGCTGGCCTTCGACGGCATTGTAGTCGCCGCGACAACATTTGCCGCCGAGAAAGGCGGTGTCTTTCACCATCGTGGATGGCCGCGATGGCTGGCGATCTTGATCATCATCTTGTCTCTCGCCGCCGCAGCATTGTGCCTTTTTGTTTCCGAAGTTTCTTATTCGTTCTTCCATTACGTCGATTGCACCACCCCCGACAAACTTGATTTTTCTAATGAGATCACTCGCCTCGCCACCTTGGTCGATTGGCGCACCGCTTATTATCAACTCGCCTGGTGGTTCTCGATGATTGCAATTCCGCTGTTCTTCGTTTTGTTTTGGGGTTCGCTGAATTGGACAAATAAACCGGGCCCGCAAACGCACGAGCGGCCCGAGAAGACCCATTGAGCCGCCGCGATCTGCGGTGACGCGAAGATTCTATAATCCGGCCTTGGCCAGCGCCGCCGCCTGGCGCTTACCGACGCGTTCCATGGAAAAGCGTTCGATCGCCTCGTTGAACAGGCGATAAAAATTGAGCTCCGCGCGCAGATGCAGGAACACGGCGCCAAGCCCGATTGCGGCGCGGTCCATGAACACGAATTCGCGCGGCACCGTCACCGGCCCCTTTTGCTTGAGCGCCTGGTGCACGCGAAAAGCTTCGCGCCGGCCATATTCGGACGGCGCAACCCCGTCTGCAATGGTGCGCACTCGGTCATCGAGCAGCGGCGCATAGATAAAGCGCGCCCAGATGTTGAGCGTGTCGATCAGATCGCGCGACAGCTTGCGGAATCCCCAAGTCTCGTAAGCGTGCACGATCAGATCGTCCTGGCCGCGCAACAGCCCGTGATAGAGGTCGACGACGCCGCGCACGAATTTTGGCGCGAAAATGCGGATGCAGCCATAATCGAGAAGATTGATGCCGGCCGGCGCGCCGTCGCGGAGGAAAACGGTGTAATTACCGAGATGCGGATCGCCGTGGATCACGCCGAAGCGGCTGAATGGAAACCACCAGGCGGTAAACATCGCCTTGGCGAGCGCGTTGCGCGCCGCAAGCGGATCGTTCTTGTGGGCGAGCATGCGGGTGCCGTCGAGCCAGTCGAGCGTTAGGAGCCGGCCGGTCGAAAGCTCGGGCGAGGAGCGCGGCACGCGCACAATGTCGACGTCATCGAGCATTTCGCGGTACAGCGCGACATGCTTCGCCTCGCGCCGGTAATCCAGCTCCTCGCGCATGCGCGCGCCGATCTCCTTGGCGATTTCGCTGGTGTCGATCGCGGGGTCGAAGCGGCGGCGGATCGCCAAGAGCCATTCCAGCTGCTGCAGATCGGCTTCGACCGCGGACTGCATGTCGGGATATTGCAGCTTGCAAGCGAGCGCCTTGCCATCGAGCGAGCGAGCGCGATGAACCTGACCGAGCGAAGCGGCGGCAGCCGGATGATGCTCGAAGCTTGCAAATTTGCTTTCCCAGCCGGCGCCGAGCTCCGCCATCATGCGGCGCTTGACGAAGGCCCAGCCCATTGGCGGCGCTTCGCTTTGGAGCTTCTGCAATTCGGCGGCATATTCCGGCGGCAACAGGTCGGGAATGGTCGCCATCAATTGCGCGACCTTCATCAGCGGCCCTTTGAGCCGGCCGAGCGCC
>JBAQBC010000376.1:0-3531 GCA_049286035.1 Xanthobacteraceae bacterium | reverse complement strand
TGGCGCAGGATGTTCATCCCTTCCGCGTAGGCCGCCATGATCCCGTACTCTATGCCGTTATGGACCATCTTAACGAAGTGCCCGGCCCCGTTCCCGCCGCAGTGCAGGTAGCCGAACTCGGAGGTGCCGCCGATTTTTTCCCGTCCGGGGGTGCGCGGGATATCTCCCGTACCGGGCGCCAGCGTCTTGAAGATCGGATCGAGGTGCCGCACCGCTGTCACCGGTCCACCGATCATCATGCAATAACCGCGCTCCAGCCCCCAGACGCCGCCACTCGTTCCGACATCCACATAATGGATTCCCTTAGAGGCGAGCTGCTTGGAGCGACGAATATCGTCGACATAATAAGAATTGCCGCCATCGATCAGGATGTCGCCGCTCTCGAGGTGAGGCACGAGATCGGCGATCGTCTTGTCTACAACCCCCGCCGGGACCATCAGCCAGACCGCCCGCGGCTTCTCGAGCTTGCGTACGAGGTCCGCAGTCGAGGACGCCCCGACCGCCCTGTCGTGCGCCAAATCCGCGACCGCCTTCGGCGAAACGTCGAAAACAACGCACTGGTGGCCGCCCTTGATAAGTCGCCGAACCATATTGGCGCCCATGCGGCCGAGGCCGACCATTCCTAGCTGCATGTGTCAGGCCTCCTTTGAGGGGTAATGTCCCGAGCGGGCGTGCTCTGAGAGTTCAGAAGACAAATGACTTGCCCGCTCAAACAGATCGACAAAGTCGTGATAGCGCGTGGCGATCTCGGCGACCGTTTGCTCGCGCGTCGCCTTTTTGCCCCGCCAGGCGAGTCTGCGCCTCGCTTAACGGCGATTTCCGGCCGAACATCTTGGCCCGAAACGAGCCACGATGATCGAACAGCAGAATATAGAGCGCGCGGTCATATCCTCGCGGCATCAGGTGTATCCTTTGAGTCTGCGATAGCGCCGGATCAGTGCATTGGTCGAGCTGTCGTGCTGGAGCTTTGGCTCAGTCGGAGCCTCGAGTTGGGGAATAATCCGCTGGGCGAGAGCCTTGCCCAATTCCACGCCCCACTGATCGAATGAATCGATCTGCCAAATAGTGCCTTGCGTGAACACGCTGTGTTCGTAGAGCGCCACCAATTTGCCAAGTGCCGCCGGCGTCAAAGCTTCCAGGAGCAAAATGTTCGACGGACGATTCCCTTCAAATAGGCGATGCGGCACGAGCCAATCAGGCGTGCCCTCCGCCTTGACCTCCGCGGCGGTCTTACCGAAGGCCAATGCCTCGGTCTGAGCGAACACATTGGCAAGCAGCAGGTCATGATGCCTGCCCAAAGGATTGAGGGGCCGCGCAAATGCGATGAAATCGCAGGGTATGAGCCGCGTGCCCTGATGGATCAATTGATAGAAGGAATGCTGACCGTTGGTCCCAGGCTCACCCCAATAGATCGGCCCCGTGTTGTAATCCACTGCGACCCCGTCGATTGTTACATGCTTGCCGTTGCTCTCCATGGTGAGCTGCTGGAGGTAAGCCGGAAAGCGCTTCAGATACTGCTCATACGGCAGCACCGCGACGGTCTGAGCACCGAAGAAGTTGTTGTACCAGACGCCGAGCAACCCCATCAGCACCGGTAGGTTGCGCTCGGACGGTGCCGAGCGGAAATGCTCGTCCATTTCATGGAAACCACCCAGCATGTCGCCGAAATTATCGGGACCAATGGCGATCATGGTCGAGAGACCTATGGCCGAATCCATCGAGTAACGGCCGCCGACCCAGTCCCAGAAGCCGAACATATTTGCCGTATCGATGCCGAACTGCGTAACCTCCTGCGCGTTCGTCGAGACGGCGACAAAATGCTTTGCGATGGCTGAGTCCTCGCCCTTCAAAGCTGTCAACAACCACTCGCGCGCAGTATGCGCATTGGTCATCGTCTCCAATGTCGTGAAGGTCTTGGAGGACACTATAAATAATGTCTCAGCGGGATCGAGATCGCGCACCGCCTCGGCGAAATCCGTTCCGTCGACATTGGACACGAACCGGAAGGTCATAGCCCGTTCGCTGTAGTGCTTGAGCGCTTCATAGGCCATGACCGGCCCGAGGTCGGACCCACCAATACCGATATTGATCACATTGCGGATGCGTTTTCCGGTTTGCCCTTTCCACGCTCCACCGCGAAGCCGATTTGCAAAATCGGCCATCCTGTCGAGGACGGCGTGGACATCCGGAACGACGTTACGGCCATCGTGCATAATGGAAGCGCCGCGTGGCGCTCGCAGCGCGACGTGTAGCACCGCCCGGTTTTCCGAGACGTTGATTTTGTCACCTCGGAACATGGCATCGATGCGATCTCTCAGCGCCGATTCTTGCGCGAGCTGAAGCAACAGCCTCAGTGTTTCATCGATGATCCGGTTCTTTGAATAATCGAGATATAGTCCTGCGCCTTCGACCGCGAACCGAGTACCGCGGTTGCGATCCTCGGCGAAAAGTTGCCTGAGGTGGACGTCCTTTAGCGTTTGATAGTGCTTCTCGAGCGACGCCCATGCGGGACGCGCCCGCAACGCGAGCGCGCCCGTGGACCGCTCGTTGAGGGCTCCTGCTGCGCGTTTGCGTTGGCGGGACGTCGTTGTCATATGTTCAGCTCGCCTTCCGCATCGCAGCGGCCTTAGAATCAATACAGGTCATCAGGTCGTTCCATGATTTGACGAACGATGCCGCACCCTCGTTCTGAAGCTGGGTCGCCAGCGTTTCGATATCGATGCCTGCTTCGCCGAGGGCGCTCAGAACGCGCTCACATTCACCGCCGTCAGGAGCGAGGATCTTGTCCACCTGGCCGTGATCGGCAAAGGCTTTAAGGGTACCCTCCGGCATAGTGTTGACAGTAAAGGGCGCGGCGAGCGCTTTCACGTAAAGCGTGTCGGGCGCTTTGGGGTCCTTGGTGCCGGTGCTCGCCCAGAGGAGCCGTTGGGCGCGAGCGCCGGCATTGAAGGCTCGCTGGAAGCGCGCCGAGGCAAGCAATTCGCGATATGCCTTGTAGCACTGCTGAGCGACCGCGATGCCAAGTCTGTTCGCGAGTTCGCCTGGTACCTTTCCAGTCACCGCCACGTCCCAGCGGCTAACAAAAAGCGAAGCGACTGACGCGACCGCCGGGTTGAGCCCGGCCTGAATGCGCCGCTCGACCCCGCGCAGGTAGGCTTCGGCGGCCGCGACATACTGATCTCGAGAGAACAGCAACGTGACGTTGATCGGAACGCCGGCAAAGATAGCCGCCTCGATGGCAGGTAATCCTTCCGCTGTGCCGGGAATCTTGATGAAAAGGTTAGGCTTGCCCCCGCGCTGGTGAAGATCGCGCGCGGCGGCCAACGTGCGCCCAGTATCGTGGGCGAAAACTGGCGACACCTCCAACGATACCCAGCCGTCTACCCCGTCGGTCCGGGCAAAGATCGGCCGAAACAGATCGGCGGCACGGGTCAGATCCTCCAAGGCCAGCTCGAAGAACAAATCCTCTGGCAGCTTTGCGCGGGAGGCGCCTCGGGAAATGTCGCTGTCGTAATCGGCGCTGTTCTTTAT
>JBAQBC010000375.1:0-2955 GCA_049286035.1 Xanthobacteraceae bacterium | reverse complement strand
AGGTACCAGCCTCAAGCTGGATTTACCCGAAAGTCTTCGTGAGCAATATGCGCAAGATCAATACCGGGCATCCGGAAGCCGCCGAGGAGCTCGTCAGCGAGAACGTGAAGGAAATGAGCAATCCGACCCGCGACGGCCGCGCCATGATCTCCTCCGGCTTGATTCATCCGGACGGCGCGCCAGTGGGATCGGCGTCGCCACCCCACGTCACCATCGGCGCTGTTCGGGTCTCGAACCGAACTGCGAGTTCGGCTGGCGGTGCACAACACTCGCCTTAAGGCGAACGAGCGTCAGAATTGTAGTCGCTCTGTGTTGCTATTCGGCTGGCGCTATTCGCTCGCGCCGGCGGCGGGATGTCTGCTTATGGCACTTAGCGGACATTAGAAGCGCACCAGCCGATGTCTGATATTGGGGTAACAGCGGACATTTCCCGAAGTCCGCCGATGTCGCCTTTTGACCAAAGCGGACACCAAAGATCTACGTCGGTACGTCTGTTTTTTGGTTCTAAGGCGATCTTGCGAAAGCGAAGACTTAATTTTGCCTAGGCCGCCGGATGGCTCGTACTTTCCCGCTGCTTCCGCCGCCGCAGAAGAACGTGTCGCTGCCGTTGGACTCGAGGCCCGACACGGCTACGCCGGGCGGCATGTCGAGCTGTTCCAGAACCTCGCCGGTCTGCGGATCGATTCTGCGCAGTTCGCTTTCCTCGGCTTCCCACGTGCCGTGCCAAAGTTCGCCGTCGACCCAGGTGACGCCGGTGACGAAACGGTTTGACTCGATGGTGCGAAGGATCGCGCCGGTCTGCGGATCGAGCTGATGAATCTTGCGTTTGCGATGCTGTCCGACCCACAGACTCCCTTCTGCCCAGGCCATCCCGGAGGCGCCGCCGTCGGGTGTTGGGATGGTAGCGACCACGCGGCCGGTCGTCGGATCGACCTTCTGAATCCGATCCCCGGAAATTTGATACAGGTGTCGGCCATCGAAGGCCGTTCCCGCATGCGCGGGGACATCGAGCGAGCGTACCGTTTTCCCGCTCGTCCGGTCGATCGCGTTCAGCGTGTCGCCGGTCGCGATCCAGATATTGGTGCCGTCATAGCTGACTCCGTGCACATGCGTGACATCCGGAAAGGGGCCGTATTCGCGGACGATTGTTGCAGCTGTTCGTTTCATACGGTCATCCTAGCCACCCGGCAGAGCGGCGGGGAGTAACAAGGTTGTCGGGAAACCCGGCACCGGCGGCGTCATCCAGCGGCGCGCCCGGCCGCGACCGATCGCCTGCACCTTGCCATCCGCCGTGAGATCGTCGAGCGCGCGCTGCACGGTGCGCTGACTTGCGCCGAGCGCCAGCGCCAGTGCTGAACTCGACCATGCTTCGCCGTCCGCCAGCAGGGCGAGCACGGTCGGATGCGCTTCATCCGTCGGTGGCGCGAGCACAGCGACGTCGCGGGTGCGGCGCGGCGCGAGCGCAAAGCCGGCCTTGGTCGCGTCGATGCCAGCGGTCGCGCCTAGCGCTTTGCGCAGACGACCAATCTCGACCCGCAGGCGTGCGCGATGAGATTCATCGGCGTGCTTAGCGCGGAACGCGCGCGCGAGCAGCACGGCCCGAGGCACGTCGCCGGGCCAAGCTTCGGCAAGCGCGCGGGCGAGGGCGAACAGTACCGGGCATGTCTTCAACGAAATCACCTTGCCGGAGTGGCAGACAACATGGCGGCAGGCATCGACGACGAGCGCCTTCGACACCAACAGTGTTTCGATGTCGCCGAGCCGCAGAAGTCGCTCCTTGCCGCGTGCGATCAGCCGCGCCGCGGGGGTATCGAGGACAAGGGTCGCGCTTTCGACTTCGGCCAAGAGCGGCGGGATGCGGGCCCGCCGCGCGGCACTTTCAGCCCGCGCTAGCGCCGCGGACGCCGCCTTGATCCGCAGGCGCCGCATTGCAATGCCAGCAACAACCAGCTCGTGGGCCGCCCGTGATGCCGGTGGCAGTGGAGTGGGATCGAAACCCACAAGGAGGCGCTCGGCCACGTCGAGGCGGCCGATCAAAAGGAGGTAGCGGGTCTTGACGTACCGCGCATGCACGGCATTGGCGCGGTCGCCGTGCCGTTCGAGCGCGTCATGCGCTGTATCGAGCGCCTTCACCGGCCAATTGAGGTCGCGCGAGACGAGCGCGATCTCCGCCTCGGCGACGATGCATCGTGCGCGGGCGACGGCCTCCCGCGGGCTGAAGGCACGGGCCGCGCGTCGCAGCAGTGTCTTGGCGCGGCTGAGATCGCCGAGCTGCGCCATCGCGATGCCGCGAAGCGCCAGCGCTGGCGCATCGTCGCGCAAGGCGATGAAGTTCAACGCGTTGAGCGGATTTCCCGTTGCGAGCGCACGCGCCGCGGCGGTGATCAGCGAGTCCATTGAAATCCCGCCACACTTGTCACTCCCGGCCGTTCGATGGCCGTTGTTAAATCTATCTCACGATCAACGCCCGGCAAGCCGCCGCAGAAACGCGGTCGGCGCCTCGGGCAACGAAAGGAGAGAAAAGATGACGACACATATTACCGCAACACGTGGCAAGTGGCTGGAAGCACGGCTCGATCTGCTCGCCGCCGAGAAGGACCTGACTCGCCGCAGCGACGAGATCGCGCAGCTCCGCCAGCGCTTGCCCTGGGTCCGGGTCGACAAGACTTACACGTTCGACACCGAGGCCGGCAGCAAGACGCTGAAGGATCTGTTCGATGGGCGCTCGCAGCTTCTCGTCTATCACTTTATGTTCGGGCCCGACTACAAGACGGGGTGCGCGTCTTGCTCGGCGATCGCCGACGGTTTCAACGGCATCTTTGTCCATTTGGAAAATCACGACGTCGCATTCACGGCGGTGTCGCGGGCGCCGCTTGCGAAGCTGCAAGCGTTCAAGCAGCGGATGGGCTGGACATTTCCCTGGGCATCTTCGGTCGGCGGCGGCTTCAACTACGA
>JBAQBC010000374.1:0-32746 GCA_049286035.1 Xanthobacteraceae bacterium | reverse complement strand
CCGGAGAACCGTTCGCGCTGCGGCTCGCCATGGACAAGGCCATGGCGCGCGCCGGGGTGCTGACCTGGAGCGAGACCGGCGCCGGGCCGTCCGGCCAGACCGGTCTTGTCACCGCCGCGCCGCAAATGTGGGGCGACGTCGTCCTGGCGCGCAAGGATTCGCCGGCGAGCTATCATCTCGCCGCCGTGGTCGACGACGCGCTCCAGGGCGTGACCGACATCGTGCGCGGGCAGGATTTATTCTGGTCGACCAGCATTCACCGGCTGTTGCAGGCGCTGCTCGGGCTGCCGGAGCCGAGCTACCAGCATCACAAGCTCATTCTCGACGAATCCGGTCAGAAGCTGGCGAAATCGACCAATGCCACGGGCGTGCGTGAATTACGCGCGGCGGGCTTAAAGCCTTTCGACATCAGGCGCATGGTCGGGCTCGGGCGGTGACCTGAAAACGGTGCACATCGCGCCGAAACGCGCCCGAATTGTTTTGTACCCAGCCTGGCCGTGGCATGGTGTGTCCGGCGCCGAGGGGGACGGGATGGCGCGGCCGAGGACCAAACAACGACGCAAGCCATTGCGGCGGCGGGCACGCCGGCGCAAGGCGGCGCTTAAGGTGCTGCCGCGCAGCAATGCCGGCACGCTGCCTTTCTTCGCGCACGACGTGCGCACGGCGCTTACCGGCATCCTTGCGCTCGGCGAAATGCTGTCGAGGTCCAATCTCGGCGAGCGCGAGCGGCGCTGGGCCGCCGACATCAAAACCAGCGCTGAATATCTTGCCGCGCTCACCACCCTGATCATCGACGCCGCCAAGGCGCGTGCCGGTTCGCTCACATTGCAGCAGGAGGTATTACGCCCGCGCGCGCTCATCGCCGCGCTGGACGCGGCGTTGATCGTGCGCGCCGAGACCAAAGGCTTGCGCGCTGTGATCACGATCGCCGACAACGTGCCGGAGCGCTTGGTCGGCGATCCGGTCCGGTTGCGCGCGGCGCTGGAAAACCTTCTCGACAATGCGGTGAAGTTCACCGACCGGGGCGCGGTCGAATTGGAGCTGCGCGCCGAGCCGGCAAAAGCCGGACGCGTGCGGCTACACTGCATTGTGCGCGACACCGGCATCGGGCTCACCCGCGGCGAGATCAAGCGGCTGTTACGGCCGTTCGCTCAAGCCAGCAACGAGATCGCCCGGCGCTATGGCGGCGCGGGCCTTGGCCTGAGCATTGTTAAAACGCTGGCCAAGCGCATGGGCGGCGATCTGACCATCGCCAGCACGCCTGGACGCGGCTCGACTTTTCAGTTCACGGCCGTGTTGCCGATCGCGCGGGACGAGGCCGCTGAATAGGTCTACGGCGTGCTGCTGCGCATCGAGACCGGATGCCCGGGCAGTTTGAGCGGTGTACCCACGGCAACCAGCTTGTCGCCTTCGAGCCGATAGGGGACCAGATTCTGTTCGCCCCAATTGGCGACATAGACGAAACGGCCGTCCGGACTGAAAGCAATGCCCTCGGACAGCGTGCCAACCTCGGTTTGGCCGACCTTGCGCATGGTCTTGCCGTCGCTCTTTAGCAGCACCGCAATGGCATGGTCGTGGTGGAAGAACGCGCTCTTCGGCACGTTGCCGGCACCGTTCGTTAGTAGCGGAATGGCATAGCCCGCCGTTGGGCTTACCGCCAAACCCTCCGGCGCATCGCCCACCGTGACCTGATCGACCACCCGCGGCGGATCGAGAGTCATGTCGATGACCGCCACGGTATCGACTTGACCATCTGCCGAGCCGGCGGCGCCATTGTTATTGACGATGCCGAGCTTGCCGTCCGAGGTGATTTGAACGTTGTACGGAAACACGCCGGTAATCATGTCATAGCCTTTATAGGTAACCGTGGTGCCGTTGATCTCGAGCAACGACACTTTGTTGGCCAGGGCCTTGATCACCAGCGCGCGCTTGCCGTCGGGTGCGATTGCCACGCCCGAGGCTTGCTGGGACGGAGCGTCCGGCGGCGCCACCGCGACCGTGCCGACGACGCTGACGTTTTTCCCGGAAATCGACAACACGCTCACGCTGTTTTCGGCGCGGTTGGCGACCAATGCCAGGTTCCCGGCGCGATTGATCGCCATGCCGGAAGGCTGCTTGCCGGTTTGCACAGTGGCGATTATGGCCGGCGGCGAAGCCGTCAGATCGATGACATAGACCTTGTTATCCGGCACCGCTTTCAAGGCGTCGCCGTCCTTGACCACATCGAGCGAATTGGCGACGAGCGCCAGTTTATTGTCCGGCGTGATTGCGAGATTGGTCGGCGGGCCGACGATGGAATTTTCGAGCTGCAGGCTGGTTACGATGCGCGGCCTGGCGCGGTCGCCGATGTCGACGATCGTCACCGTGTCCTTGCCTGGCGGGCTGAGCACCTGCTTGCCTTCGTCGAAGGCGACCTTCTCGTCGTTGCCGATGATGAGAAATTGAGCTTGCGCCGCTGCGGCGAAGCTCAGTGCGGCGGCGAGCGCCGCGGCGCCGAAAAATGTTCGCATGCTTTCCTCCCCTGACCGGTCTTAAGCCGGGTTGGCGGAATTATGCCATGGCCGAACAAGGCTGCCTAGAATAGCCGGCGACCTGCTCCGGGGTGAAGCTCCGCAAATCGCGCGGGCCAGCGTGGGGTGGAACGAGTCACATCGCATGCGCCGGCAGAGCGAAACCGGCGCGAAGACCATTTCGGACGTGCTAAGGGTTTGCGATGTTTACACGCGCAGAGCTTGAAAAAGTCATCCCGCTTGTTCGCGCCAGCGTCCCGCCGACGCCACAATATGCTTGGCCGCTGCTTGAGGCACAAACCGGCGTGCAAGTCGTGGTCAAGCACGAGAACCACACGCCCATTGGCGCTTTCAAAGTACGGGGCGGACTTGTTTATTTTGAGCGGCTCAAGCGCGAACGTCCGCAGGTCCAGGGCATAGTTACCGCGACGCGTGGCAACCACGGCCAGTCGCTGGCCTATGCGGGGGCGCGTGCCGGAGTGGCGGTGACAATCGTCGTGCCGCGCGGCAATTCGAGCGAAAAAAATGCAGCGATGCAGTCGTTCGGCGCCAAGCTGATCGAATATGGTCGCGACTTCGACGAGGCGAAGGAGGCGGCGATCAGAATTGCGTCGGAGCGCGGTGCCGAATACGCACCTTCGTTTCACCGCGACTTCGTCGTCGGAGTGGCAAGTTACGCCTATGAACTCTTTGATGCGGCGGATGACCTCGAGACAGTCTATGTGCCGATCGGCCTTGGCTCCGGCATTTGCGGCGTCATCGGCACGCGTGATGCGTTGGGACTAAAGACCAAGATCGTAGGTGTCGTCTCAGCGGCTGCGAACGCCTATCATCTTTCGTTCGCTGCCGGCCGCCCGATTGCGACCAACTCTGCGCTGACCTTCGCCGATGGCATGGCGGTGCGTGTGCCGGATCCGACAGCGCTTGAGATTATTCGAAAGGGCGCTGAGCGTATCGTCGAGGTTAGCGATGACGATATCGCTGAAGCGATCCGCCTGATCTATAGCGCGACCCACAATTGCGCCGAGGGTGCCGGCGCGGCGGCGTTCGCGGCGCTCATAAAGGAGCGCGGTCGGCTGCAAGGCCGTCGCGCCGCCGTCGTGCTGACAGGACAGAACATCGATCGTGTATGGATGCAAACCGTACTGGCGGGGAGAACGCCCCGCATTGGCGAAGAGACCGAGTCGCGCGCATAGCGCAATGGGTTCATAACGACGTCGTAACGCCGCGTCATTTACCGCGGTTGGCAGCGCTCTCGACGATGCGCACCAGATCGGCCAGGATCCGGTTCAGCGCGAAATCTTTCGGCGTGTACACCTCGGCGACGCCGGCCTCTTTGAGCGCGCGGGCGTCCTGCGGCGGAATGATGCCGCCGACCACGACCGGCACCTCGGCCGCGCCGTTTTCCTTCAGCCGCCCCATTACCTCGTGCACCAGCGGCAGGTGCGAGCCCGATAGAATCGACAGTCCGACCACATGCACTTGCTTGTCCCGCGCGGCAGCGGCGATGGCGTCGGCGGTGAGGCGGATGCCGTCATAGACCACATCCATGCCGGCATCGCGCGCGCGGGCGGCTATTTGTTCGGCGCCATTGGAATGACCGTCGAGCCCCGGTTTGCCGACCAGCAGTTTCAGCCGGCGGCCGAGCTTTTTGGATACGCGATCGACTTCAGCGCGTATCTCATCAAGCCCTTCGGCGTCGTTGCGCATCGCGGTGCCGACGCCAGTCGGCGCGCGATATTCGCCGAATGCGGCGCGCAACGCCGCACCCCATTCGCCGGTGGTGACGCCGGCCTTCGCGCAGGCGATGGAGGGCGGCATGATATTGGCGCCGCTCTTGGCGGCTTTGCGTAACTGCTCGAGCGCCGCGGCGACCGCCCCCGCATCGCGGCTCTCTCGCCACGCGTTCAGCCGCGCGATCTGGTCGGCTTCCGCCTCCGCCGTGACGGTGAGCACCGCGCCCGCCGCGGCAGCGAGCGGTGACGGCTCGGTCTCGGTAAAGCGATTGACGCCGATCACGGTCTGCTCGCCGCGCTCGATCGCCTCGACGCGGCGGGAATTTGATTCAACGAGTTGCTGCTTGAGATAACCGGATTCGACCGCCGCTATCGTGCCGCCCAGCGCCTCGATGTGATCGAGTTCCTCGCGCGCGGCGGCTTTGAGTTCGGCCACCTTGGCGGCGATGACCGGCGAGCCATCGAAAATGTCGCCATAGTCCAAGAGATCGGTCTCATAGGCGAGAATTTGCTGCATGCGCAGCGACCATTGCTGATCCCATGGCCGCGGCAAGCCGAGCGCTTCGTTCCAGGCCGGCAGCTGCACCGCGCGCGCCCGCGCGTCCCTCGACAGCGTCACCGCCAGCATTTCGAGCAAGATCCGGGCGACATTGTTCTCCGGTTGCTGCTCAGTCAGCCCGAGCGAGTTGACTTGCACGCCGTAACGAAACAGCCGCTGCTTCGGGTCGCGCACGCCGTAACGCGCGCGGGTGATTTCGTCCCACAATTCGGTAAACGCGCGCATCTTGCAGATTTCGGTGACAAAGCGCAGCCCGGCATTGACGAAGAACGAGATGCGCCCGACCACATCGCCGAATTCTGCCTCAGCGCATTGGGCCTTCACCGCATCGAGCACCCCGACCGCGGTCGCGAGCGCGAAGGCGACCTCCTGCACCGGCGTCGCACCGGCTTCTTGCAGGTGATAGGAGCAAACATTGATCGGATTCCACTTCGGCATGTCCTTGGTCGTGAACAGGATTACGTCCTTGGTCAGCCGCATCGAGGGCGACGGCGGAAACACGTAGGTGCCGCGCGACAGATATTCCTTGATGATGTCGTTTTGCGTCGTGCCTTGCAGCTTGCCGCGCGGCGCGCTTTGCTCGTCGGCAAGCGCGATGTAGAGCGCGAGCAGCCAGGCGGCGGTGGCGTTGATCGTCATCGACGTGTTCATCTCGCCGAGCGGGATGCCGTCGAACAGCGCGCGCATATCGCCGAGGTGACAGATCGGCACGCCGACTTTGCCGACTTCGCCCCTGGCGAGCGTGTGATCGCTGTCGTAGCCGGTCTGGGTCGGCAGATCGAAGGCGACCGACAATCCAGTCTGGCCCTTGCTCAGATTGGTGCGATAGAGCGCGTTCGAGGCCGCAGCGGTGGAATGTCCAGCATAGGTGCGGAATATCCATGGCTTGTCGTGGACAGGCTTGTCGCGCACCGGTTTGGCGCCACCGGCGTCCACTGCTTTCGCGCCCACGGTTTCCTCGCGGCTGGTGCCGCCCGCCGCCGAATCTGGTGTCCTTTCATTGCGCTGCATTGATCGCGCCATCGCCTGCAAACCTTGAGCGCTGCGGCAGTGTGACGCCGTTCTTGTTGCAATGCAACATAAACTGCGGCAGAGTGTTATTGTTGCGACCGCCGCCGCGCTCCTTGGTTGTTTTAACGTCGGAGCCGGCCGTGCCGGTGCATGGGGAGAGCCCCCAACCATGGCCGTTGCGCAGAAAAAACCATCAGCCGCGCCCCTTAAAGATCTCTATGAGATCGGCGAGGTTCCGCCGCTCGGCCATATCCCTGAGAAAATGTATGCCTGGGCGATCCGCAAGGAGCGCCACGGCCCGCCGGAAACGGCGATGCAATGCGAAGTGGTTCCGACTTGGCCGATCGCCGACGATGAGGTGCTGGTCTATGTCATGGCCGGCGGGGTCAACTACAACGGCGTCTGGGCCGGGCTCGGCGTTCCTGTGTCGCCGCTCGACGGACACAAGCACCCGTTCCACATTGCCGGCTCGGATGCTTCCGGCGTGGTGTGGGCGGTTGGCCCGAAAGTCAAACGCTGGAAAGTCGGCGATGAAGTGATCATCCACTGCAATCAGGACGACGGCGACGACGAAGAGTGCAACGGCGGCGATCCGCTGCTGTCCCCGTCGCAGCGCATTTGGGGTTACGAGACGCCGGACGGCTCGTTCGCGCAGTTCTGCCGCGTGCAGTCGCGGCAGCTGATGCCCAAGCCCGCGCACCTGACGTGGGAGGAAGCAGGCTGCTACACGCTCACGCTGGCGACCGCCTATCGCATGCTGTTCGGTCACCCGCCGCATATCCTCAAGCCTGGCGACAATGTGCTGGTTTGGGGCGCTTCCGGCGGGCTCGGCGTGTTCGGCGTGCAGCTCGTCGCCGCGTCCGGCGCCAACGCCATTGGCATCGTGTCGGATCCGGCAAAAATTCAATACGTGCTCGATCTCGGCGCCAAGGGCGTGATGAACCGCAGTGATTTCAAGTGCTGGGGCGCAATGCCGAAGGTCGGCACGTCCGACTACGACGCTTGGGTCAAAGAAGCGCGGCGCTTCGGCAAGGCGATCTGGGACATTACCGGCAAGCGCGATGTCGACATCATTTTCGAGCATCCGGGCGAAGCGACTTTTCCGGTGTCGTGCTTGGTGGTCAAACGCGGCGGCATGGTCGTGTTCTGCGCCGGCACGTCCGGCTACAACATCACCTTCGACGCACGCTATGTGTGGATGCGGCAAAAGCGCGTGCAGGGCTCGCATTTCGCCCATCTCAAGCAAGCGAGCGCCGCCAATCAGTTCGTCATCGATCGGCGCGTCGATCCGTGCATGAGCGATGTGTTTCCGTGGGAGAAGATTCCCTATGCGCACGAGCTGATGCGCACCAACCGCCACAAGCCCGGGAATATGGCGGTGCTGGTCAATACGCCGCGACAGGGCTTGCGTAATTTCGACGACGTTCTGGAGGCGCAGCGCGCCTGATAAATCGACACACGCTCAGCCGGCAGTATTTGCACTCAAGTCACGCGATCGGGCGCGCCACGGCGGATCGCGCGTTCGCGCGCAATCGCGGCGTTGAGCTCGCCGCCATAAACGAAAATCCACGCGGTGAAATAGAGAAACACCAGCGCCACCATCGCCGACGCCAGGCCCGCATAATAGGTGACGTAGGTGTAGCGAAAATCCGCAAGATAACGGCCGAATATGAAACCGCAGGCGAGCCACAGCGCGAGCGTGGCGGCGATGCCGGGCCACACGTCCTCGATCTGCCGGCGCCCGGCCGGCAACCACATGTGCAGGATCAACAGCGCCACCGTGAGCACGAAAGCGGCGGCGGAAAACCGCGCGATGTTGTAATGGCCCTCGAGCGGCGCGAGCCAGTCGAAGTAAGCAAGTGCCGCACGAAACACCAATGGACCCAGCACGACCAGAAAAGCGAGCGCGAGCAGCCCGACCGCGGCGACCAGCACATAGCCGATGGATTCCAGCCGCAACAGCCACCACGGCCGCGTTTCCGTCAATCCGTAGGCGCGGTTGAGCCCAATGCGCAGGCTCTCGATGCCGCTCGAGGAGAAGTAAACCGCGAACACGGCGCCGATCGTGAGGATATCGCCGCGCGCCGTGGTCAGCACTTTGTGAATTTCGCCGCCAATGCCGCCCGAAACTTCCGGCGGCCACGCCGCGACGATCAGGGTCGCCACTTCGGCGGCCAGGTTCTGCGAGCCGATGAAGCCGGCGAGCGCCGTCACCAGGATCAGAAACGGAAACATCGACATCAGGACCGACAGCGCGATGTGGCTTGCGATCGCCCAGCCGTCATCGGCGTTAAAGCGATTCAAGGCATCCCAAACGACGCGGCTGCACACGTGGATCGCATTCAACGGCAGACAGTCTCCGCACCAAATCAGGCGATGGCTTTTCATAGCATCGTTTGCGGAAACTTCCGTAGATCCGAACCGCGGCCGTGCCCGCCGCGTCTTGATTGGCTTTTGTGCACTGCACGCATAAGGTCTTTGGGTGCGGTTGCCGCCGCGACGAAACTAACCGGTGAACCATGCCCGCTGCCGTGACCGAGAAACCGCCGCGCCGTGAGGTGATTGCCATGCTGGGCGAGGCGGTGGCCGCGATGGACGCGCTGTTGAACGATGCGCGCCGAGCGGTGGGTGACCGCGTGACGGTCGACGGCCGGGTGGTGTCGCGCCGCTTCGACAGCGAGCAGCGCGCCACTCACGGGCTTGCCTGGCTTGCCACCTATGTCGAGGCTATTCGCCAGCTCGCACATTACGCGGAGCGCCTCGCCGACGGCGGCGGTTTCGGCGAGATCGAGGAATTGCTGGCACGGATCGGCGCCGGCGAATATTTGGCGCAAGTGCTCGGCGGCATTGCGATGAGCCAGAGCGAGATTGTGCGCCTCTCCGACCTCGGACTGGGCGCCGCGGCGGTTGCCGCGCGCGTCAATCCGGCCGTCGAGCATCTCATTGCCACCGGGAATACGCCGGCCCGCCGCGCGCGCTTGATGGAGCTGATGCGCGAGTGCCACGATGCGACGGTAGGCGCCTGCGGGCTCGATGAGACGCTGGAGTCGATCCGCGAGGAAATGCGCAAGTTTGCCGAGGATCGCGTCGCGCCGTTCGCGCAAGCCTGGCATCTGCGCAACGAATATATTCCGCTCGACGTCATCGCGCAGATGGCGGAACTCGGCGTTTTCAGCCTGACCATCCCCGAGGATTACGAGGGCATGGGCCTGGGCAAGGAGTCGATGTGCGTCGTCTCCGAGGAATTGTCGCGCGGCTATATCGGGGTCGGCAGCCTGGGTACGCGCTCGGAGATCGCGGCCGAACTTATTCTTGGCTCCGGCACCGAGGAACAGAAGCGCAAATGGCTGCCGAAAGTCGCCTCTGGCGAAGTGCTGCCCACCGCGGTGTTCACCGAGCCAAATACCGGTTCGGATCTGGCATCGCTCAAGACCCGCGCGGTTCGCCAAGGCGACGTCTACAAGATCTACGGCAACAAGACCTGGATAACGCATCCAGTGCGCGCCGATCTGATGACGCTTCTGGTTCGCACCAATCCGGCCGAGACCGGCTATCGCGGACTATCCATGCTGCTTGCGGAAAAACCGCGCGGCACCGACGCCGATCCCTTCCCGGTGCCCGGCATGACCGGCACCGAGATCGAGGTGCTCGGCTATCGCGGCATGAAGGAATACGAGATCGCCTTCGACGGCTTTTCGGTCAAAGCGGAGAACCTGCTCGGCGGCATCGAGGGTCTCGGTTTTAAGCAATTGATGGCGACCTTCGAGGCAGCGCGCATCCAGACCGCGGCGCGGGCGATCGGCGTGGCGCAGGCCGCGATGGAGCAGGCGCTCGCCTATGCGACCAGCCGCGCGCAGTTCGGCGAGCCGATTGCGGCGTTCCCGCGCATCGCCGACAAGATCGCGATGATGGCGGCCGAGATCATGATTGCGCGCCAGCTGACCTACTACGCCGCGCGGCAGAAGGATTCAGGGCGGCGCTGCGACCTCGAGGCCGGCATGGCCAAGCTTCTGGCGGCGCGCGTCGCCTGGGCGGCGGCTGACAATGCGGTGCAGGTGCACGGTGGCAATGGTTTCGCCCTGGAATTTCCGGTGTCGCGGATCTTATGCGATGCGCGCATTCTCAATATTTTCGAAGGCGCCGCCGAAATCCAGGCTCAAGTCATCGCTCGGCGGTTGCTCGACGGCTCGAATTAATGCTGCGGAACGTTCGCCGCGCCGACCGAATTAACACACGTCAAGGCGAGCGCGTCTCGGCCTAGTCACGTTCCGGCAGCGTTCCAGCATGCATTCCAACAGGATTGGATCTGTCCGATGCTTAGAATTCCGCACAATGCCTTTGTCTTCGTCGGCGACGGCAGCAAGGCTTTGTTCCTGCGAAACGAGGGCGATGCGGAGGCGCTCAATCTAAAGACCGAGCAAGTCTTCACCGACCGCAATCCCCCGACTCACGAGCAAGGGACCGATCGTCCGGGGCGAGCATTTTCCTCGGTCGGTGCGGGCCGCTCCAGCGTGACGCAGACCAACTGGCACACGCTCGAAAAGCACAGATTCGCTTACGAAGTAGCCGCCACGCTTGAGCGGGTCGTGCGCGAACGCGGCGTTGAGGCCCTGGTGGTGGTGGCGCCGCCGCGCGCGCTCGCTGATCTGCGCAAGGCGTTTCATCCGGACGTGAAAAAGAAAATCATCGCCGAGATTGACAAGGACCTTACCAAATTTCCGATCGATCAGATCGAAAAGCATTTGGCGAATGCCTAGACGGCGAAGTTTGGATTATGAGCTCACGTGCGCCTACTTGAGTCCATTTGGCGCAGTGCAGGTTTCGGGTGGCAGACCGGCCGTTTTGACAGTACGTATCGTTCGCAGTTGAAATTTTTAGCAACGACAGGTTCATCGCTTGGCGGGAATGGTTCAAACGCAACGATCAATCGCACAGCCAAAATCGTCGCCGATCGGCGAGCGAGTTAGCGGACTGGATTGGCGGGCGATCGTCTCCAATCTGGACGACCATGGCTGCGCCACCACCGAACCGTTGCTCACGCCAGAAGAATGCCCGGTTTTGGCGGAGGGCTACGACTCTGATCAACTGTTTCGCAGTCGGATCATCATGGCGCGGCACGGCTTTGGGCGTGGCGAATACAAATATTTCGCATATCCCTTGCCGCAGATCGTCGCCGCGCTGCGCGATTCGCTTTATCCGGCCCTGGCGCAGGTCGCTAATCGCTGGAATAACGCGCTTGGCATCGATTTAACATTTCCCTCAACCCACGCCGCCTATTTGAGGCGCTGCCACGCAGACGGACAAAGCAAGCCGACGCCGCTGCTTCTGCGCTATGGTCCCGGTGACTTCAATTGCCTGCATCAGGACATTTACGGCGAAAACGTCTTTCCGCTTCAAGTGGCATTTCTATTGTCCGAGCCGGAACGAGATTTTACCGGCGGCGAGTTCGTGCTCACCGAGCAACGACCGCGCATGCAGTCGCGCGCCGAAGTCGTGCCGCTGCGGCAGGGCGAGGGCGTGATTTTTCCGGTCCACCATCGTCCGGTTCGCAGCGCGCGGGGTATTTATCGCGTCAACATGCGCCACGGCGTGAGCCGCCTGCGCTCCGGATCCCGGCACACACTCGGTATTATTTTTCACGATGCGGCGTGACGATTGGATCGTCGCCGGCTCTACAACATCCGCTCTTCTATTCTTGTTCGCTCCGGCGCCGGCGGCTCCTTGAGCAGAAGCCCGACATTGCCAGACAGGATGCGCTCACCGTCGGCGCCGAGCGCGCGCAGTTCGTGGACGAAATCCCGCACCGCCTCGCGCTTCCTGATTTCCTGCGGATAATCGGTCGCGAACACGATGCGCGAAGCCGGAATTTCGCACAAACCCGCCTTGATGGCGCCGATGCCGCCGGCAAAGCCCGCCGTGTCAAATACCAGATTGTGCCGAATGTAATGGTCGAAATCTTTTTTGGCCTTGGCCCCGTGGCGCTTGTTGCCCGCGGTGCCCCAAAATTCCTTGTCCTGAAAGCTGCGGATGCGCGCCATCATCGAGGCGATGCCGCCGGCGAGATGCGCAATATGCACGGTAAGTGCGGGATGCCGGTCGAATATACCGGAATTGATCAGCCGGATCGTTGCCATGATCAATGAAAATTCGCGGCCCACCGCGCGCGCGGTGTCGTAAGCGTCGAACTGCTGCGCGTGGTTGAGTTTTAACGCCGGATGCACGAAGACGAACATGTCGAGTTTGACGGCTTCACTCCAGAACGGCTCCAGCGCAGGATCGTCGATAAATTTGCCGTCGAACTCCGAGGTGATCACCACACCTTGGAAGCCGAGCTCATGGCGGCAGCGGGCGAGCTCTTTGAAGGCCGCGGTGCCGCCGCGCGGATGCGCGTGCGCTGCGCCGATAAACCGCCCCGGATAATCGCGCTCGGCTTGAGCGGCTTTGTCATTGACGAGCCGCGAGGTCTCAAGATCGGCGCACATGCCGGCGGCGCTGGTGAGCCAGGCCGCATCGATGCCGGCCACGTCCATCATCCGCACGTGCTCGTCGAGGTCGTAGAGCAGAGAATGCACCGTGTAGCTTGGCGCGCCGAGCGCGTCATAATGCAGGATAAGCCGGTCGCCCGGATCGTCCTTGATCAGCTCGCGCGGGGTAAAATGGTGCTGGAAATCGACGATCATCGCGGACATTCCTCCTGGAAGGAGGCTCGATGTAACCGTGCTTTCGCAAGCGCTCAAGCCCGGCTACATATACCTGCATGGCCAATTTCATGTCCCATATCGGGGTTCCGATCGCGATCGGCGCAGTCGCCGTCGTGTTGCTGCTCGGCCTTATCAACATGATGCGCGGGGGCTCGCCCGACCGATCTCAGCAATTGATGCGGCTGCGCGTCTTGCTGCAATTCATCGCCATCGTCGTTATCATGTTCACGGTCTGGCTGATGGCGAAATAGTAATGACGAAATAGCCGCGATGGTCGTTCTGAACAAAATTTACACGCGCACGGGCGACGACGGCACCACCGCGCTCGGCAGCGGCGCGCGGCGCAAAAAATACGATCTGCGGATCGCCACCTATGGCACGCTCGATGAAACCAATGCCGCGATTGGCCTGGCGCGGCTGCACACGGCCGGCGATGCCGCGCTCGATGCCCCTCTCGGGCGCATCCAGAACGATCTGTTCGATGTCGGCGCCGACCTTTGCACGCCGGGGCGCGGCAAGGGACCCGGCGGAGCGCGGTTGACCGTCACCGACAAACAGGTGGCTTGGCTCGAGACCGAGATCGACCGGCTTAATGCGGAACTTGCCCCGCTGCGCTCGTTCGTCCTGCCCGGCGGCAGCCCCGCCGCGGCCCATCTGCACCTGGCGCGGACCATCTGCCGGCGCGCCGAGCGGTTGGCTGCGGAGCTCAAGGACAAGGCCGGGGAGAGCGTCACCCCCGAAGTGCTCAAATACCTCAATCGCCTGTCGGATTACCTTTTCGTTGCCAGCCGTTACGCCAACGGCAAAGGCTCGGCCGACGTGCTCTGGAAGCCAGGCGAAAACCGCTAGTGTCCCGATTCCGAAGCGCACGAGGCGACGTTGACCGGCGGGGTGAGGGCCGGTAGTTTGCCGCACCGCAGCAGCGCGTCACTCCTCACGCGCGAGCGTATAAGCAGCAATAGCAGCAGCTTTTCTCATGAAAATTCTGGTGCCCGTGAAGCGGGCGATCGACAAAGACGTGAAAATCCGGGTCAAGCCGGACGGCTCCGGCGTCGAGCTTGGCAACGTGAAAATGTCGATGAACCCGTTTGACGAAATTGCCGTCGAGGAGGCGATCCGGCTGAAAGAGGCCGGCAAGGCGACCGAGATTATCTGTGCCTCGATCGGATCGGCGCAGGCCGGCGAAACGATCCGCACCGCGCTCGCCATGGGCGCCGACCGCGGCATCCTGGTAAAGGCCGACGGCGCGGTCGAGCCGCTTGCGGTCGCCAAAATCCTCAAAGCGATCGCGCAAGCCGAGAAGCCCGGCCTGATCATCATGGGCAAGCAGGCGATCGACGACGATTGTAATCAAACCGGACAGATGCTGGCCGCGCTGCTCGGTTGGCCGCAAGGCACTTTCGCGTCCAAGGTGACGCTGGACGGCGATGCTGTCACCGTCACGCGCGAGGTCGACGGCGGTTTGCAGACCGTGAAGCTGAAAACCCCCGCGATCATCACCACCGATCTGCGGCTCAACGAGCCGCGCTACGCGTCCTTGCCCAATATCATGAAGGCGAAAAAGAAACCGATCGACGAAAAGACCGCCGCGGATTACGGCGTCGACAGCAAGCCGCGGCTTGAAGTGATCAAAACCGCCGAGCCGCCGGTGCGCAAGGCCGGCGTGAAGGTCAAGAGCGTCGCCGAGCTGGTCGAGAAGCTCAAAGCCGCGGGAGCGGTTTGATATGCCCACGCTTCTCCTTGCCGAGCATGACAACGCCACACTCAAGGATGCGACCAACAAAGCCCTGACGGCGGCGAAACAGGTCGGCAGCGAAGTACACATTCTGGTCGCCGGTCAAAATTGCAGGCCGGTCGCGGAGGCAGCAGCCAAGCTTGACGGCGTTGGCAAAGTGCTGCTCGCCGACGCGCCCGCTTATGCGCACATGCTGGCCGAGCCGACCGCGGCATTGATCGTCGCGCTTGCCGGCCCGTACGACACGCTGATGGCGCCCGCGACCACGACCGGCAAGAACATCATGCCGCGGGTCGCGGCGTTGCTCGACGTGATGCAGATTTCCGACGTTACCAAAGTGGTGGCGCCAGACACTTTCGAGCGCCCGATCTATGCCGGCAATGCACTGCAGACGGTGCGCTCGGGCGAACAAAAGCGGGTGATCACCGTGCGTACGGCGGCGTTTCAGGCGACCGGCGCCGGCGGATCGGCCCCGATCGAGCCGGTTACAGCGGCGGCCGATCCGGGTCTCTCCGGCTTTGTGGGTGAAGAACTCTCAAAGTCCGAGCGTCCAGAACTAACCTCGGCCAAAATCATCATTTCCGGCGGCCGCGCGATGCAAAACCGCGAGAACTTCACCAAATATATCGAACCGGTGGCGGACAAGCTTGGCGCCGCAATCGGCGCCTCGCGCGCCGCCGTCGATGCCGGCTACGCGCCGAACGATTGGCAGGTCGGGCAAACCGGCAAAGTCGTGGCGCCGGACCTTTACATCGCGGTCGGCATTTCCGGCGCTATTCAGCATCTTGCCGGCATGAAGGATTCGAAGATCATCGTGGCTATCAACAAAGACGAGGAAGCGCCCATCTTTCAGGTCGCCGACTATGGCTTAGTTGCCGACCTTTATCAGGCCCTGCCGGAGCTTGCGGCGGAGCTCGACAAGGTTAAGCACTGAGAAATCTGGCGCCTGGGCCGAGATCGTCGTAAAATTGCGTAAGGTGAATCGAAATGGTCGAGGTCAAGGAACGCCCCAAAGAACGAACCGGCCCGCGTGCGCAACCCGCGCGCGCGGGCGAGGCGAGCGACACGGTCCCTTCAGTTCGCAAGATCGGCGTGATCGGCGCCGGGCAAATGGGCAACGGTATCGCCCATGTCTGCGCGCTGTCCGGCTTTCACGTTTTGTTGAATGACGTGGTCGCGGACCGCATCACCGAGGGACTCGCCACCATTAGCGGCAATTTGGCGCGGCAAGTCAGCCGCCAGCGCATCAGCGACGAGCAGCGCCAAGCAGCGATCAAGCGTATCTCACCGGCCACGACACTCGATGAACTCGCCGACTGCGACCTTGTGATCGAGTCGGCGACCGAACAGGAAGAGGTCAAACGCAGGATTTTTAACGCGCTGTGCCCGGCGCTCAAGCCCGAAGCCATTGTCGGCAGCAACACGTCATCGATCTCGATCACGCGTCTGGCCGCGGCCACCGACCGGCCGGAACGCTTCATCGGCATTCACTTTATGAATCCGGTGCCGCTGATGGAGCTGGTCGAAGTCATCCGCGGCATTGCCACTGACGACGCCACCTTCGAAGCAACGAAGCAATTTATCGCCAAACTGGGCAAGCAGATCGCGGTGGCGGAAGATTTTCCCGCCTTCATCGTCAACCGCATCCTGCTGCCGATGATCAACGAGGCGATCTACACGCTCTATGAAGGCGTCGGCAATGTCGAGTCGATCGACACCGCGATGCGGCTCGGCGCCCATCATCCGATGGGGCCGCTGGAACTGGCCGACTTCATCGGTCTCGACACCTGCCTTTCGGTGATGCAGGTGCTGCACGAGGGCTTGGCTGATTCAAAATATCGGCCGTGCCCGCTGTTGGTAAAATACGTCGAAGCCGGCTGGCTCGGCCGCAAGACCCAGCGCGGCTTCTACGATTATCGCGGCGACAAGCCGGTCCCGACCAGATAATCAGAAGTCAGTAATCAGGAAGGCAATCGTGTCCTCTGATTACTGACGACCGATTAATGGTTTCTGTTCACGCTGCCGCCGCCATTTGCGGCGCGGTATCGCGCCAGCATGGCAGCGCCGACACGCGCTCGAACCAGCCGCGGATGTGCGAATAGGGCGCGAGCGGCAATTCGGCTTCTTTGGCGTAGAACAGCGGCGAAGCGACGGCAAAGTCCGCGATCGTGAGCGCATCACCGACCAGATATTTTTGTTTGGTCAGATGCGCGTCGAGCATCTTTGCCTCTTTTTCGTAAGCCGCGACGCCCTTGGCGACGGCGGCCTGGTCGGGCGCCCCGAGGTTCATAAATTTCTTGACCACCCGCTCGAACAGCACTGGCGCCCAGGCGTCGCGATTCCAGTGTGCCAGACTCCAGCTCTGCCAGCGCGTAATGTCGGCGCGCGTGCGTGCGTCGTTCGGCCATGCCGCATTCGGCTTTTTGCCGGCGATGTATTGCATGATCGCCATCGTCTCCCACAGCTTGAAGTCGCCATCGACCAAAGCCGGCGTGCGGGCAGTCGGATTGATGGCAAGAAAAGCGGGCGTCTGCGCGCCGCCTTTGGTGAGATCGACGAACTCGAATTCGAGCGGCAAGCCGAGATAGCTGGCGAGCGCGCGAAGCTGCCAGGTGTTCGGCGAGGGCGGGAAGCCATAGAGTTTCATGGGACACTCCTTGTTTGAGACAACAGACGAGAGACGACAGACGGGGTCTGCCGGTGTAGAAAACGCCCTAGTCACAACATGAGGCGGATTTCGGTTCTCGGTACGACGCTTTTGTATCGACCACCGCGCCTTCATAGCGATCGTGATGGCGGACCCAAGCCATCGACCACGCGAGCCGTTCCTCGTCGCGGCCCTTGGGCGCGAGATCGAGGAAGTGATAGCTGCCGATCAGCATGTCGAGGCCACGGCCATAGGTGGAATAGGTGTGAAAAATCTCGCCCGCGGCATTCTTGTAGAACACGCTGGCTCCCGGCCGTTCCTCGCTCGGGAAACTGTCGATGAACTCGTAATTGTACAAGACCTTGCCGCCGGCCTTCTCCTGCGGCGTGAACGACACCTGATAATCGGGATTGAATTCGCTGCCAAACGACGACACCCATTTGAAACGCCAGCCCATGCGGCGTTTGAATGCTTCAATCTCGGACAGCGGCGCTCGCGACACGACGACGAACGACACATCGCGCTGCGCCAGATGGATGGCCGGGCCGTCGAAATGGTCGGCAAGGTATGAGCAGCTCGGGCAGCCGGCCTCCCAGCCGGGGCCGAGCATGAAGTGATAGATAATGAGTTGGCTCTTGCCGCCGAATAGATCGGCAAGCGATTGCTTGCCGGCCGGGGTGTCGAAGACGTAGTTCTTGTCCACTTTCTCCCAGGGCAATTCGCGGCGTTTGCGGCTGAGCGTATCGCGGGCCCGGCTGAAGGCTTTTTCCTCGGCAAGGTAGGCCTTGCGCGCGGCGATCCATTCATCGTGAGAAACGACCTTGTGCGGTTCCATCTGCGCCTCCTCTCGAATTGTGACCGATGACTTTGAAATGGCGATCAATCGGCCGGCGTCATCCAGCCGATCCCGGCGCCGCCAGGTTCTTGCAGAATGACGATGCGGCCGACATTCGGCACGTCAAAGGCGGGCTTCATGATCTTGGCGCCGGCGGCGACGGCTTTCTTGACGCGAGCGTCGACGTCGTCCACGGCGATGTAAGGCATCCAGCCCTCGGGCACGCCGGCATAATCCGGCCCGCTGATGTCGAAAATGCCGCCGACTGGTTCGTCACCCATTTTTGCCAGCCAATAGGTGCCGCCGCCCGGCATCGGCATGGCGTCGAAGCTCCAGCCCAGCGTGTCGGCATAGAATTTCTTCGCTTTCGCGACGTCGCGCGCCATCAGCTCGTTCCAGCAAAATTTTCCGTGCGAATCGTTCATCGTGAACTCCTTGCTGTTGTCCCGATCGATGTACCGGGACGGATGGATCGGTCGCGCAACTTAATCCGAGCTCATGACAAAGCCGCAAATGTGGCCGCGACCAATCCAGACGCACGCAGCTATGCGACGAATTTCTCGAGCTTGTCGAGTGCGCCGGTCCAGCCGCCCTGATGACGATCGCGCGCCTCTTCGTCGAAAAATTGCTCGTGCGTGAGGGTGAGCAGCGAGCCGTCGCCGTCCGGCTTGATCTCGACCGTGACCAGCGATTCACGCTCCGGCGTCGATTTCCAGGCCCAGGTGAAGACGAGCTTCTGGTTCGGCACGAATTCGCGATAGACGCCGCTGACGTCGTGCTCTTCGCCGGTTGGGGTTTGCATCAGCCAGCGATAACGCCCACCGACGCGGGGATCGCACTCGACCTTGAGCACTTTGACTTCGCCGGGACCCATCCAGCCTTTCACTTTTTCCGGATCGGTCCAGGCCGCGAAGACTTTGGCCGGCGGCGCTTTGAGCCGCCGCTTGAGCGTGAGACTTGGTTTCGTGGTTGTTTGGACTGCCATGACTCTTCCTCCAAAAATGCGGCAAGACTGGAAAGCCGGTCGGACCAGAATTTCTCGTAACGATTGAGCCATTCGAACGCATCGCGCATCGGCTCGGCATCGAGCCGGCAGGCGACGGTGCGCCCGGCCTTGGTGCGCTTGACCAGTCCGGCATCGGACAGCACATCGAGATGTTTCATCACGGCCGGCAGCGACATTGAAAACGGCGCGGCGAGTTCGCTCACCGAAAGTCCCGGCTGTTGCGCCAGCCGCATCACCAGCGCGCGCCGCGTGGCATCGGAAAGCGCGGCAAAGGTGCGGTCAAGCGGGGCAACGTAAAACTTTACCATGTGGTTAAGTATACCGGAAGCGGCGATCGAGTCAAGTGTGGCGGCGGGCGCACTGTTTTGCCGTTGTGTTACAGTATGCGCGTCAAACACCCCTTCCAAGTTTCACAATCCATTTCCTTATCGGGAGCCACCCATGAGCCGTATCCTTGCAATATTGCTAGCTATGTTGCTTTCCGGCGCCGTACACGCGGCCGAGTACATGGAGAAGACGCCATTCCAGTTGTCGCGTGCGTTTTCGCCGGGAGTGGTGACGTCCGGCGGAACGATGGTTTGGATTGCCGGACAGACCGCCACGCAGGACAACCAAGGCAACAACATCGCCAACAATTTCGAAGCGCAGGTCAAACAAGTTTTTTCTCAAATCGACGGCATTATGAAACGCGCTGGCGGGAGCCTGGATAACATCGTGGCCATGACCGTGTTCATCAAGGAATCCCGTTATGGCGACAGATTTGTGGAAATGCGCAAAGACTTCTTCAACAACGGAAACTATCCGGGCAGCGCTTTGATCACGGTGACGAATTTCGCTCGACCGGGGATCGAGATTGAGATTCAAGCCGTCGGCGTCGTTGGAGATTCGTGCTCGAACGATAATCCCTGCTCTGCCGAAGGAAAGGCGAAGAAGGCTCAGAACAAATAATTGATGCAGTGGCAGGGTGATCGAATGACGAAGCGAAAAGCAGGCGCAAACGTTTTGGCGGCCTTGGTCTTCGGTTTGATTTGTTACTCCGCTGCACTCGCCGATGAGACGATACAAATTGGCGAGTCGGCCGCAGTGCTGTTGCGTCCGAACTCGCCCGTGGGCAGCGTTATTTTAATGCCCGGCGGAGATGGATCGATAAATCCCGGGCCTAGTGGAGAGATTAACAGCCTGATCGGCAATCAGTTGGTGCGGACCCGTAATGCCTATGTAGCTTATGGCCTTGCGGTTCTGGTGGCGGATGCCGACCTCGATCTTGCACGTGCAGTGCAATTTATGGCGCGCATCAAAGAGCCCGTCACAGTCATAGCAACCAGCCGCGGTACGATCCGCGCTGCCGTGGGAATTTCTCGCGGGGCGAAACCGAATGCCCTGGTTCTCACCTCGGGATTTCTGACCAGTGAATCCGGCAGTGTCCCGAACGTGGCTTCGATCCTCGGCACTCCGGCCGCGTTGCCGCCCACTCTCGTCATTCACCATCGCAACGACGGGTGCAAATTCACCCAGCCTGCCGGCGTGGCCCCTTTCATTGTGTGGTCCGGTGGACGCGCGCGTCCAGTGTGGCTCAGCGGCGGCGTTTCGCTCGGCAATCCGTGTGAGGCTCAGGCCTATCACGGCTTTAATGGGCTCGATGACGAGGTCGTAACACTGGCCGCCGGATTTCACGGATTGTGACGAAGTGGTCGCTTACCGGCAAAAACCGACACGTGTGATCTCAGGCTTTGGTCTGGTTTCCGGGCAAATGGACAATGACTACCGCTGTGGTTGCCGGATTGCCGCGCTGACGAGCCTCACACCGTCGTCGCTCGCCCACTCGGCCGGGCCCGCCATAGTGCCGATCTCGCAGCCGGACGGGTCGACGATCACGGTGGTCGGCATGCCGAACGCCTTGCCGGCGGTTTTAAGCTCCTCGAACACCCGCGCGCTCGGGTCGGAATAATAAGCGAGGTGCGCGATCGTGACCTCTTTGAGAAAAGCGAGCGGTTTTTGTGGATCGCGGGTGTCAATATTCACCGCGACCACTTCGAAATCGGCGCCGCCGAGGAGTGCCTGCAAGGCGTCGAGCGCCGGCATTTCGCGGCGGCACGGCACGCACCAAGTCGCCCAAAGGTTGAGAAGAACGGTGCGGCCACGCCAATCGGCGAGCCTCAGGTCGCGCCCCTTGGCGTCCCTGAACGCAAGATCGGGCATGCGGAACGGGGCCTGCGCCACCGCCAGCGCTGCAACTTCGCCACGCACCAGCGGGGCAATCCGTTTGGCGGTATTAACCGCGCCGGCACAGGCGGCGTCGGCCGGATTGCTTGGCCGATGGGCAATCTCGTATATCCCCGCCAAGACAATCAGGATGACGAGCGCCGCGGCTGCCGAAACCAGGCGCAAGCGGCCGATTTTGTGCAGTAATGGCACGGGCGGCTCGGTTGCGGCCGTGCTATTAGGCTTGGGCTTATTGGACTCGAGCGCGGGCTTCATGAGAATTTCGTTATGAGCAACACAATGTGGGGCGGACGTTTCGGCTCGGGCCCAGATCCGATCATGGAGGACATCAACGCTTCCATCGATTTCGACCGCCAGCTTTATCGGCAAGACATTGCCGCCAGCAAGGCGCACGCGGCGATGCTTGCTAAAAAAGGCATCATCGCGGCGCAAGATGCAAAACGCATCGCTCACGGTCTAGACACGATCCTGTCAGAAATCGAGGCCGGCAAGTTCGTCTTCAAACGCGCGCTCGAGGACATTCACATGAATGTCGAGGGCCGGCTGGCCGAATTGATCGGGCCGGCGGCGGGGCGGTTGCACACCGCGCGCTCGCGCAACGATCAGGTCGCGACCGATTTCCGGCTGTGGCTGCGCGACGCGATTGACGAGATCGATGCCGCGTCGGCCGGCTATCAGCGCGCGCTGGCGCGCAAGGCGCTCGACCACGCCGCGACGGTGATGCCGGGCTTGACGCATCTGCAGCCGGCGCAGCCGGTGACGTTCGGGCATCATCTCCTCGCCTATGTGGAAATGGCGGCCCGCGACCGCGGCCGCTTTGCCGACGCGCGGGCGCGGCTCAATGAGTGCCCGCTTGGGTCCGGCGCGCTCGCCGGCACGTCGTTTCCGATCGATCGCGCCATGACCGCGAAGGCGCTCGGTTTCGCGCGGCCGACCGCGAACTCGCTCGATGCCGTCGCCGACCGCGATTTCGTGATGGAGACGCTGTCGGCTTGCGCGATCACCGCGATTCATCTGTCGCGGCTCGCCGAAGAGATCGTGATCTGGTCGTCGCCGCTGACGGGTCTCGTTCGCCTGTCCGACAAGTTCACGACCGGCTCGTCGATGATGCCACAGAAGCGCAATCCCGACGCGGCCGAACTCGTGCGCGGTAAGACCGGCCGCATCGTCGGCGCGCTGGTCGGGCTCTTGATGGTGATCAAGGCGCTGCCGCTCGCCTATCAAAAGGATCTGCAGGAGGACAAAGAGGGGGCGATCGACGCGATCGGTGCGCTCGCGCTCTCGCTCACCGCGATGACAGGAATGGTCCGCGACATGCAGCCGGACGGTGCGCGGATGGCGGCTGCGGCGGCCGAAGGCTATTCGACCGCGACCGATCTTGCCGATTGGCTGGTGCGCACGCTCAAGCTGCCGTTCCGCGAGGCGCATCACATCACCGGACGGATCGTCGCCGAGGCAGCCGAAGAGGGCGTCGCCCTCGACCAGCTTCCGCTCAAAGTGATGCAGGCAATAGAGCCGCGGATTACCAAATCCGTGTTTGATGTTCTTTCGGTCGCCAATTCGGTCAAAAGCCGCACGGTCTATGGCGGCACGGCGCCGAAGAACGTGCGCAAAGAGGCCCGGCGCTGGCTTAAGCGGCTCGGCAAGAAGCCGTAACGCGCTGCAAAGCATTGATCCGACACAATGTCGCCGCGCCGCTGCGATGTGATAGCCTCGGTCGGAAAGGTCTGGGGGTTCGTTTTGACTTGTGACCGCTTAGTGTCTCCGCTCGTTCCCGCGCAAGCGGCAATCCAGCGCTGGGTCCCCGCTTCCGCGGGGACGAGTGGACGAAGTCGCGTGCTCGGCCTTGTTTTACTAGGAGGAGCCGCTCTGGCGCTCTCAGCCTGCGGCCGCGTCGGACCGCTTGAACCGCCACCGGGGCCGGTTGCCGTCCCGGCGTCGCGGGTGCAACTAACGCAGCCTGACGGCTCGCCCGCGCCAGGCTCGGCGCAGGATACGGTGGCAAAGAGCGGCTTCGACGCCCAGGGCAATCCGGTCGCCACGCCCAGTCAGAAACGCACCTTCATCCTCGATCCGCTGCTGCGATAGCCCTCGTCATTGCGAGGAGCGAAAGCGATGAAGCAATCCAGCAACGGCAGAAGCAATGCTGGATTGCTTCGCTCCGCTCGCAATGACGAATCCGATTTCCACTTTTGGGGCTCATGCTCTAAACACATCCCATGCATCATTTCGCCTATCGCGACCGCGTGCTGCATGCCGAAGCGGTCAATCTCGCCGAGCTTGCCGACATCGTCGGCACGCCGTTCTATTGCTATTCCAGCGCCACGATCGAGCGGCACTACAATGTCTTCGCCGCCGCCTTCGCCGATGTCGACGCGCTTGTTTGTTACGCGCTCAAAGCGAACTCCAACCAGGCGGTCGTCACGACGCTCGCTCGGCTCGGCGCCGGCGCCGATGTCGTGTCCGAAGGCGAACTTCACCGCGCCCGCGCCGCCGGCGTTCCGCCGCAACGCATAGTGTTCTCGGGCGTCGGCAAGACCGCGCGTGAACTCAACCTCGCGGTCGAGCACGGCATCCTCTGCGTCAACGTCGAATCCGAATCCGAACTCGAACTTCTTTCCTCGATCGCCGTCGCCAAGGCGCGCACCGCCGATATTTCGATCCGCGTCAATCCGGATGTCGATCCGAAGACGCATGCCAAGATCGCGACCGGCAAAGCCGAGAACAAGTTCGGCGTTCCGATCAGCCGCGCCCGCGAAGTCTATGCGCGCGCCGCCAAGCTCAAAGGCGTGCGCGCTATCGGCGTCGACATGCATATCGGCAGCCAGATTATAGACCTGCAGCCGTTCCGCGATGCGGTTGCGTTGCTCGCAGAATTTGTCGGCGTGCTGCGCGCCGATGGCCATGCCATCTCGCACATCGATGTCGGCGGCGGACTCGGCGTGCCGTATCGCGAGGACAACGAGCCGCCGCCCGATCCGAGCGCCTATGCCGCGATCGTCAAGGCCGCGACGCAAAATCTCGGCTGCCGCCTGATCCTCGAACCGGGCCGGCTCATCGTCGGCAATGCCGGCATCCTGATGACGCAGGTGCTGCATGTGAAGCACGGCGATGCCAAGACATTCATCGTCGTCGATGCCGGCATGAACGATCTGATCCGGCCGACCCTTTACGATGCGCATCACGACATCCGTCCGGTGCGCGAGCCCGCGGCCGGCCGACGGCGAATCATCGCCGACGTTGTCGGTCCGGTTTGCGAATCAGGTGACTATTTCGCGCTCCAGCGCGAACTCGCCGCGCCGGAAGCGGGCGACTATCTGGCGCTGATGACCGCCGGCGCCTATGGCGCGACCCAATCCGGCACCTATAACAGCCGGCCACTGGTGCCCGAAGTCCTTGTTCGCAAAGACGAATGGGCGACGGTCCGGCCGCGCCAAGGGGTCGAGGACTTGATTGCACTCGACCGGCTGCCGCCATGGTTGTGAACCATGGTTGTAAACCCTGGCTGTGATTTGGTTATGGCTGGCCTGCGACTTTGAACCGATACCAGTTCTGATCTTGCTTGCCGGGCGTTGTTTAACGGCAAACGCCGCCTAACCGGGCCAAGGCAGAGGCAGAAGCCAAGGCAAAGTCGCGCCAAAGCCAAGCCGAATCCAAGGAAAAGGCCCGCCGCTGGCGCGCGCTAAAGTGTCATCGCGCGGCCCTCATGCTACCCTGTTGTCGCGCGATGTTCGGCCGGAGAAATGTGTGACGGAACAGCCTGTGCTCCAACCTCCCGAGGCAAAGCCGGCCGAAGTGCCGTCGCGGCTTGCACTCGCGGCGCGCCGCGCGCGCTACGCGATTCTGTGGGAACGGGTGTGGCCGCCGCTCGCGGCGCTCGCCACCGCGGTGGGATTATTCTTCGCATTGTCATGGCTCGGGCTGTGGCTATGGCTGCCGCCGCTCGGCCGCGCCGCCGGTCTCGTTTTGTTTGGCGTGCTCGCGCTCTGGGCGGCGTTTCCATTTTTGTTTTTGCGCCTACCGGGCTTCGGCGACGCTCTGCACCGGATCGACCGCGTCAGCGGGCTGCGGCATCGACCAGCGACGACGCTCGCCGACCGGCTCGCGGTCAATGCGCAGGACCCCTATGCACTGGCGCTGTGGAATGCGCATGTCGCGCGTTCGCTGCAAAACGCCAATGCGCTGCGCGCCGGCATGCCGGCGCCGCGCGTCGCCGGACGCGATCCGTATGCCTTGCGCGGACTGGTGCTCGTCGCCGTGATCGCGACCTTTATCGCGGCTGGCGGCGAACGCTGGCACCGCGTCGCGGCGGCATTCGATTGGCGCGGCGTCGTCGTGCCGGCGAATTTCCGCGTCGACGCCTGGGTGGCGCCGCCGGCTTATACGGGGCGGCCGCCGATCATCCTGCCCGGCATCCATCCGGGCGAGACCGGCGCGGCCGCCGTGCAGACCGACGGGCCGATCAGCGTGCCGGTCAATTCGACGCTCGTGGTGCGCTCAACCGGCAAGCTCAAGCTCGAACTGTCCACCACCGGCGGCCTCGTCCCCGCCAACGAAGAGGGTCGGCCGCCGGCCGGCGCCGAAGAGCACCGCTTCACCGTCACCGCGACCGGCGCGGCGACGCTTCGCGGGGCCGGCGAGACTCTGGTCTGGCCGTTGAACGCCGTTCCCGATAAGCCGCCGACCATCGCGCTGATCAAAGATCCCGAGCAGCAAAGCCGCGGCTCGCTATTGTTGTCGTACCGGCTGGAAGACGATTACGGAGTGGCCGAGGCGCAGGCGACTTTCGCCCGCAAGGACGATCCCGGCGGCCATCCGGGTGTCCAGGCCGCGCGTCCGTTGTTCGGTCCGCCCGACTTCGCGCTGGTGCTGCCGCAAGCGCGCACCAAGAACGGCACCGGCCAGACGATCAAGGACCTCACCGATCATCCCTGGGCCGGCGCCGAAGTCACCATCACGCTCGTCGCCCGCGACGATGCCGGCAACGAGGGCAAGAGCGAGCCGTTCGCCTTCCGCCTGCCGGAGCGGGTTTTCACCAAGCCGGTGGCACGGGCTCTGATCGAGCAGCGCCGCAATCTTGCGCTCGATGCCAATGCGCGGCCGCTCGTCACCACTGCGCTCGATGCCCTGGCGATCGCGCCGGAACGCTTCACGCAGGAGGCCGGCATCTATCTCGGTCTGCGCTCGATCTATTGGTCGCTCGAGCGCGCCAAGAGCGACGACGATTTGCGCGATGTCGTCAAACGGCTGTGGCAGATGGCGGTTGGCATCGAGGACGGCGACATTGCCAACGCCGAGGAAGCTCTGCGCAACGCCGAGAATGCGCTGCAGCAGGCGCTCGACCGCGGCGCCAGCGATCAGGAGCTCAAGGCGCTGATGGAGCAGCTGCGCACGGCGATGGACCGTTTTCTGCAGGCGATGGCGGAACAGCTGAAAAACAGCCGCGAGCTTGCCCGCCCGCTCAGCCCCAATACCCGCGTGCTCTCTTCGCGCGATCTGCAAAACATGCTCGACCGGTTGGAGAATCTCGCCCGCAGCGGCGCCAAGGACGCGGCGCGGCAGCTTTTGCAACAGCTGCAGGAGATGATGGAAAATCTGCAGGCCGGCGTGCCGGACATGAACGAGGGCGACGAGGACATGATGTCAGCGCTCGATGAGCTCGGCGACATGATCCACCAGCAGCAGCAATTGCGCGACCGCACCTTCCAGCAGGGCCAAAACCAGCGCGACCGCCAGCGCGGCGGCGCGCGCGAGGGCAAACCGGGCCAGCAACAGCCCAACGGCAATGCGTTCGGCGATCTGCGGCAGAACCAACAGGCGCTGCGCGACCGGCTCAACAAATTGCTCGAGGACTTAAAGAGCCGCGGCTTCGGCCAGAACGATCAGAACCAGCAAGGGCAGGGCACTCCCGGCCAGGGTCAAAATCAGGGCCAAAATCAGGGTCAAGATCAGCTCGATCAGCTCGGCCGCGCCGGCGACGCCATGGGCGACGCCGCCGGTGATCTCGGCGAGAGCGATGCCGACAGCGCGGTGGAGTCGCAAGGCCGCGCGCTCGATGCCTTGCGCAAGGGCGCGCAAGGCCTGGCGCAATCCATGCAGCAGCAGATGGGGCGCGGGCCTGGGCAAGGACGCCCTGGGCGTTTCGGCCAGTCGCGCGCGCAGCAAGACACCGACCCGCTCGGCCGGCCGATGCGTGGGCGCGAATATGGCGACGACGCCACGGTGAAAGTGCCGGGCGAGATCGACGTGCAGCGCGCCCGGCGCATCATCGAAGAATTGCGAAAACGTTTCGGCGACTTTGCCCGGCCGCAGGACGAGCTCGATTACATCGAACGGCTATTGAAGAATTATTGATTCAACCTCTCCCCGAGCGCCGCCCTCTTTCCTCCCCCTGAAAGGGGGAGGATGGCGAACCGAGCGAGCCAGGTGGGGGTCCCACTCGCATTTGACCCCCACCCGATCCGCGCTTCGCGCGTCTTCACCTCCCCTTTCAGGGGGAGGTGAAATTTGCAGCCCAATCAAGCGGCTTTCGCGGGGGAGGATTGATTGCGCACCCCCTCCGTTCCGCTTACATTAACAGTGTTCCGAGGGGAGCTCCGGGAGGAGCTGAGAGACCGCCGATCTCGCTTGCGAGACCACCGCGGTGACCCTTTGAACCTGATCCGGGTCATGCCGGCGAAGGGACAGGACATCATGGCCACCTCGGTGTTTCTGGCGAGACTGCTCGGGCCGCTGTTGCTCGTGGTCGGGGCCGGCATCCTGATCAATCCGAAACCGTTCCACACCGTGGCCGGCGAGGTCGTGCGCAGCATGACGCTGGTCTATCTGTTCGGTCTTTTCGATTTCGCCGCCGGGCTTGCCATCGTGCTCACCCATAATGTGTGGGTGGCGAACTGGCGCGTGCTGATCACGCTCCTCGGCTGGCTTATGCTCATTCGCGGCGCGGTGCGCATCCTCGCGCCGGAAACCATCATGGGCTATGCGAAGAATCTGCTGCGCAACAAACAGATCATGCCGATAGCCGGCGTCGTCACCGGCGTGCTCGGGCTGGTGCTCTGCTATTTCGGCTATGTCGCTTAGCGATCCGCCCCGCTCAAAGGATGATGAAGAATTAAACGGAGACTTCCGATGAACAAACCCCTCGCAGAATCCGATTTCGCCACGCCGAAGGTCACGACCGGCCCGATCGCCGGCTCGCGCAAGGTCTATTCGGCGCCGGAGGCCGCGCCGGATCTGCGCGTGCCCTATCGCGAGATCGCGCTTTCGGAGGGCGCCGGCGAGGAGCCGGTGCGGGTCTACGATCCGTCCGGCGTCTATACCGACAGCGATGCCGCGATCGAGGTCGAGAGGGGCTTAAAGCGCGCGCGCGTCGAATGGGTGAAGGAACGCGGCGGCGTTGAGGACTATGACGGGCGTCCACTTAAGCCGGTCGATAACGGCAATGCCAGCGGCAAGCATCTTGCGCGCAGTTTCCCGAACACACCGCCGCCGATGCGGGCGATCTCCGATTCCGACCTCCCCCTTTCAGGGGGAGGTGAGAAGCACCGCCCGTTAACCCAGCTGGAATGGGCGCGCGCCGGAATCATCACCAAGGAAATGATCTACATCGCCGAGCGCGAAAATCTCGGCCGCAAAAAGATGCTCGATTGCGCGCAAGCGGCGCGCGAGGACAGCGAGAGCTTTGGCGCTTCCGTGCCGCTCTTCGTCACGCCGGAATTCGTGCGCGACGAGGTGGCGCGCGGCCGCGCCATCATCCCGTCCAACATCAATCACGGCGAACTCGAGCCGATGATCATCGGGCGCAACTTCCTCACCAAGATCAACGCCAATATCGGCAATTCCGCCGTCACCTCTTCGGTGGAAGAGGAAGTGGAGAAGATGGTGTGGGCGATCCGCTGGGGCGCCGACACGGTGATGGACCTTTCCACCGGGCGCAACATCCACAACACCCGCGAATGGATCCTCCGCAATGCGCCGGTGCCCATTGGAACCGTGCCGATCTACCAGGCGCTGGAGAAGGTCAACGGCGATCCGGTGAAGCTCGACTGGGAGTGCTACAAAGACACGCTGATCGAGCAGTGCGAGCAGGGCGTCGATTATTTCACCATCCACGCCGGCGTGCGGCTCGGCTACATTCATCTCACCGCTAACCGCGTCACCGGCATCGTTTCGCGCGGCGGCTCGATCATGGCCAAGTGGTGCCTGGCACACCACAAGGAGAGCTTCCTCTATGAGCGGTTCGACGAGATTTGCGACATTATGCGCAAATACGACGTGTCGTTCTCGCTCGGCGACGGCTTGCGGCCCGGCTCGATCCGCGACGCCAACGATCGCGCGCAATTCGCCGAACTGGAAACACTTGGGGAGCTGACCAAGATCGCCTGGGACAAAGGCTGCCAGGTGATGATCGAAGGCCCCGGCCACGTTCCGCTGCACAAGATCAAGATCAATGTCGACAAGCAGCTCAAGGAATGCGGCGAGGCGCCGTTCTACACGCTCGGCCCGCTGGTCACCGACGTCGCGCCGGCCTACGACCACATCACCAGCGCCATCGGCGCGGCCATGATCGGCTGGTTCGGCACCGCCATGCTCTGCTACGTCACGCCGAAGGAGCATTTGGGCCTGCCGAACCGCGACGACGTCAAGCAAGGCGTGATCGCGTACAAGATCGCGGCGCATGCCGCCGATCTCGCCAAGGGCCATCCGGCGGCGCAATTGCGCGATGATGCGTTAAGCCGAGCGCGGTTCGAATTCCGCTGGGTCGATCAGTTCAACCTATCGCTCGATCCTGACACCGCGCGCAGCTATCACGACGAGACGCTGCCCAAGGAAGCGCACAAGGTCGCGCATTTTTGCTCGATGTGCGGGCCGAAATTCTGCTCGATGAAGATCACCCAGGACGTGCGCGACTATGCCGCCACGCTCAACGACAAGGAGCAGGGCATGGCGCGACAAGAGGCGGGGAGCGCCGCAGGCGCGACAGGGACGCAAAAAGAAATCGAGGCCGGAATGGCCTCGATGTCGAAGAAGTTCCGGCAGATGGGCGCCGAGGTCTATGTCGACGCGGAGAAGGTGCGGGACAGCAACAAGGCGTTGTAAGACTTGCGTAGGGTGGGTTAGCCGAAGGCGTAACCCACCGTTTAAGGCGATGGCGGGTTACGCTACGCTAACCCGCCCTACGTTTTCTTTTCCCTCCCCCGCAGGCGGGGGAGGAAAACTCTGCGACCCCGGCCGGCGAGGGGGAGAAACACGATGAGCAACGGCAGTTCGCTTTCGCTTCCTGAGATCGAGCGGCGCATGGCCATCGTGCGGGACAATATCCGCCAGCTCATCGAGCAGGCCGCGGCGAATTCGGGCGCCGGCGACGAGAGCCGCAATGCCGACCGCATCGCCGCCCAGCAGGACGAGCTCGACCGGCTGACCAAGGAACGCGACGAGCTGTTGAAGAAGTAGCTTGGCTTGGACGGCGCATAATGCGTCACAAGCCAGGACGGGACGAATTATCCATGAATCAAACGATGCGGCACACCCCGTGTGATCCCTCCCCCCACCCGGGCCGCGCTCGCGCGCGCCCGAGTGCAAGCTTGACGGGGGAGGGTAGGGAGGGGGGTTCTGAGAAAATACCCCCCTCCCGGCTCACTACGTTCGCCGGCCTCCCCCACAAGGAGGGAGGCAGCAGAGCGCCTCTGCGAACGGACCAAAAAACACCGCAAAACAGGAGCCCGAAGTGAGCGAGCGCGCATTGGCCTTCGTCGAAGAATGGATCGCCGGCCACGTCACCGCCAAAGACGCCGCAGGCGACATTAAGGCGCGCGCGAAAGCGCTCGCCGATCAGTGCCTCGCCGATGCAAGCAAAGGGGGTATTCCCGCTTCGGAGATCGGCGAAGCGATCGACGACCTGCCCGATCTCATGATCGGCGCCATCGAGGAGGCCGGGGAGCGCGACGAGCATGCCGATCGATTTGAAACGGACAAAGAGGCCGCGGAACTGGTCGACCCGCGGGCCATCGAAGACGCCGAGGAAGACGCGCTCGAAGATGAGGACGACGACGAGAAGCAGTGAATAGCGCGAGCTATAAGAACCGCCGTATCGCCGCACTCTTTGGCGTGAAAAACAGTAAGATCTCCAAAACCAATTTCTGGAAGTTCAGTTTACCGCTATGTCGTTTTCAGATCGCCTCGGAATCACCAAGCCGAAATCTATTTTGCAGACGGATTCTATCGATGCCGATTTGCGCAATGGACTTTGGCAAGCATGCATTGAGCACTATCTGAAAGAATTCAGATGGGACTACGGTAATGACACACGATTTAAAGGTATAATGGAGAGCATTTACGTCGACTTTTTCAAGTATCCCAGCGACGCGATACCTTATGGTCACGAGGCTGGTATCGCGACCGTACGAAAATGGTTTTTCCAGGCGGACTGGTGGCAGATCTATAATTTCATTGAGTTCTTATTGTCTCGGGGCAGCGGCTCTTTTGCTGATCGCGTTTCCTTTTTTCTGACGCGTGAAAAGTCTGGCTACCGCATCATAGACGGTAAGTTGGTGCCGATTACGGATTCCACAGAAGTCGCGTCAGTTTCTGATGCTGCATCGATTGGCGATAAATTTGCAGGTGCTCGTGAGCATATGCGGTCGGCGATCTCTCTCTTCTCAAAAAAGCCGGAACCTGACTACCGCAATTTCATTAAAGAAGCCGTGAGCGCAGTAGAATCTGTAGCTCGCGTCGTAACCGGAAATCCAAAAGCTACACTTGGCGATGCCTTGAAGCGTATCAACGATAAGATGACGATACATCCGGCGCTCCGTGATGCGATGAACAAGCTCTACGGCTACACCAGTGATGAAGGCGGTATCGGGCACGCAATGTTGGAGGAGAGCAATATTGATGAGGCTGAGGCAAAGTTCATGATCGTCGCCTGCAGTGCGTTCGTAAATTTCTGCGTGCAACGATCGCAATGAGGCGTTGATTTACTTCTCAAACCTCACCACCCACCTCAGCGCCCAAATCATCACCCCAGCCAGCGCCGCGACGCCGGCGATGAGCAGAAAAAATTCGGGCTTTCCCATTCGGCTCCAGAAGCTGCCGATATAGCCGGAGAGAAAACCGCCGGTGAAACTCGTCGCCAGCCACACGCCCATCATCAGCGAAATCAGCCGCGCCGGCGCGACCTTGGTCACGAACGACAGTCCGACCGGCGAGAGATAAAGCTCGCCGAGCGTGATGACGACGAAATAGGCGAACAGCCACATCCAGCTTGCTTTGCCGGCCGCTCCAGTTACGCCGCCGCCAGCGCCGCCAGCATAAAGCGCTGCCGCGACCATGATCAGATACGCCGCACACACGCCGAAGCAGCCATAAGCCATTTTGGTGATGGTCGGCGGCTCGGTGCCGCGCGCCGCCTGCCGCGCCCACAGCGCGACGATGATCGGTGTGAAGGCAAAGATCATGAACGGATTGACGGCGAGAAACCACGTGGTCGGGATCTCTGCGCTCCATCCGAACAGATGCGCGTCGAGGCTGCGGTCGGTATAGGCGTCGGCCCAGAGAATGATGGTGTTGCCCATCTGCTCGTATGCCGCCCAGAACAACGTGTTCGGCACGAACAGAGCGAGCAGCGCCAGCACCGCGCGGCGCTCGCTCGCATCGGGCGGCTTGCGCGCGCTTTGTCCCCCTTGTGCGGCTTGCACCTTATGCATTTCATCGGTGGGCAACAGCGGCAGCGCATAGAGATAAATGCACAGCCCGATCACCATGCCGACGCCGGCGGCGGCGAA
>JBAQBC010000373.1:0-4506 GCA_049286035.1 Xanthobacteraceae bacterium | reverse complement strand
GCGATATGTCTAGTGTCACAGCGCTGGCGCAAGCGGCGGCCGCTCGCGGGCTCGAGTCCGTTGCGCTGAGTCCGACGCACGCCCTGTTCGCCGCGGAGCCCGGCCATTTCAGTCCGTATTCGCCGTCGAATCGCCTGTTCTACAATCCGCTCCATGCGGATCCAGTTTCGGTTTTGGGCAACGAACGCGTCGCGCGGGCGCGGACTGCAGCCGGTCTGGATCAATCGCTACGCGAGCTCAGCAGCTCATCCGTCGTTGACTGGGAAGCATCGACGCGGGCCAAAATGGCGGTGTTCCGCTGTTTGTTCGAAGACTTCGCCACTACTGATCTCAGTTCGCATCCGGCGATCGGTTTGGCAGCAGATTTCGCCAAATTTTGCACCGATTGCGGCGCGGCCCTTCAGGAGCATGCTTTGTTTGAAGCGTTGCACCGCGCCAGGCTAAAGGCCGATCCGGCGCAACCGAATTGGAACCAGTGGTCGGCAATTTGGCGCGATCCATGCAGTGCAGCCGTCGGAGAGTTCGCCGCACAACACCGACACGAGATCTTATATCACTGCTTTTTGCAGTGGCTGGCAGACCGCTCCTTCGCCAGCGCACAGCAAACCGCAAGGCGTGCAGGAATGACGATCGGTCTGATCGCGGACCTCGCGGTTGGGATGAGCACGGCAGGCAGTTACGCATGGGCCCACGCGGACCACGTGCTCGGCAGCTTGCAAATCGGCGCACCGCCCGATTTGTTCAACGCGAATGGTCAAAATTGGGGTTTGACTACGCTTTCGCCCCGCGCACTGCAAACGCAAGGCTATGGACCATTCATTGCTACCCTGCGCGCCTGTATGCGTCATGCTGGTGGCTTACGTGTCGACCACGCCATGGGATTCATGCGGCTGTGGGTCATTCCGCAAGGCGCCACGGCCGCCGAGGGCACCTATTTGGCGTATCCCCTCAGCGATCTGTTTCGATTAACAGCACTAGAATCCCATCGGCATCGCGCCATTGTCATCGGAGAAGATCTCGGGACGGTGCCCCCCGGATTCCGCGAACGCCTCGCGCGCGCAGGCATCTACGGTATGAGCGTGCTGTGGTTCACGCGCAATGAGAAACTTTTTGTGCCACCCCATGACTGGCCGAGCTTTGCGGTTGCTATGACGTCAACCCACGATCTTCCCACAGTGGCAGGCTGGTGGCGTGGCACCGATCTCAATGCCCGGGCGAGTTGCGGCTTGGTCCGCGATGCCGAGGCCGAGCGAAACGTGCGAAGTTCCGAGCGTCTGGCGCTCTGGGCTGCATTCAAGTCAGCCAAAGTAGCCAAGGGCGAGACACCTGCGGCAACCGAAGCCTGGCCTATCGTCAATGCAGCTGTACGCTTTGTCGCGAAGACGCCGGCCCAGCTCACATTACTGCCGCTCGAAGATGCGCTCGGCCTCGAGCGACAGCCGAATATGCCCGGAACTATCGTTGAGTACCCCAACTGGCGCCATCGATACGATGCCGAAGCCGCCAACATGCTGGACGAGACCAACGTGCGGCATCGGATTGCGAGCCTGGTCAATCGAGGCGCGCAATGAATCCGCCTCGCGCCACAATGCGTTTACAATTCAACAGCGACTTCACCTTTCGCGATGCGCGGTCCCTTATCTCGTATCTGGCGTCATTGGGAATAAGTCACGTTTATGCATCCCCGATTATGACGGCACGACGCGGATCGAGGCATGGCTATGACGTCGTTGACCCTACCCAAGTTAGCCCGGTGCTGGGAGGAGAAGACGAGTTCATTTCCCTCGTCGATGAGCTTCGCCGATACGAATTGGGCATCATCGTCGACATCGTTCCCAACCATATGGCCATCGGCAACGAGAATGCTTGGTGGATGGACGTTTTGGCCAAAGGTCGTGAGAGCCGTTACGCTAAATATTTCGATATCGATTGGAATTCGCCACGAGCTGATTTGCGAGGAAAGATACTATTGCCAATCCTCCCGCGGCGGCTTTGCGAGGTTCTCGATGCCGGAGAAATCACTCTTGCATTTGATTCCGAGCGAGGCTGTTTTGTCCTTCGGTATTTTGATCACGTGCTGCCAATCGCCGCGGATACATTATTAACCGACGCGCCGGTCATGGCATTTAATCCATCGTCTCCGGGCGGGCGAGAGCGATTTTACGCCTTGCTGCAGCGGCAACACTATCGGTTGACTTGGTGGCGCACGGCCAATGATGAAATCAATTGGCGGCGTTTTTTCGACATCAATGATCTTGCTGCGATCCGCGTCGAAGATGATGAAGTGTTTGAAACCGTTCACGCGACAGTTTTTCGCCTCTACGCCGCAGGCCGGATCGACGGCTTTCGAGTCGATCATATCGATGGCCTGGCCCAGCCGGAGGCATACTGCCGGAGGATGCGCCAACGCCTGGGTGAGCTTGAACAAGTACGGCCCGCAGGAGCCCCCCCGGGCCGCGCCTATTTCATCGTGGAGAAAATTCTGGCGCGGAAGGAAAGCATTCCTATCGGATGGGATGTCGATGGCACGACGGGCTATGATTTCATGGACGAGGCGAACGCATTGCTGCACGACAAGCGCGGCGAGCAGCCGCTTGGGGATTTATGGCGACACATTAGCGGCCGGCCGGATCATTTCAACTGCGAGGAAGAACTCGCCCGCAGGCAGATCTTGCAGCGCAGCTTCGCTGCTCAGCTCGAGGCCGCCGTCGAGGCTCTCTATGCGATTGCGCAAACGGAGACGGCTACTCAAGATTATTCACGATCTGCGATTTGTCGCGCCCTGACGGAAATTCTGGTGCATTTTCGCGTCTACCGGATCTATCCCCGCGTTGGCTGCACGTCGCCAGCGGATCGCGAGTTCCTATCCTCCGCAGTTGATCGCGCCGGACAAAGCTGTACCCGTACCGACACTTCTCTAGTTGCAGTGCTAGGCCAGTGGCTTAGTGGTGCAGGCATAAAACCGGAACTCGATCAATTGCAAGCCGTCGCGCTGATCCGATTCCAGCAGCTAACCGCACCGCTTTGCGCAAAAGCAGTGGAGGACACGGCTTTCTACCGGTACGGCCGCTTACTCTCGCGAAACGACGTCGGCTTCGATCCACGCCATTTTGCTTCTTCGATTGCGGATTTTCATCGCAACATGCAGTGCCGCGAGAGCCAAATTCCACACACGATGCTCGCAACCGCAACACACGACCACAAGCGTGGTGAAGACGTACGAGCGCGCCTCGCAGTGCTAAGCGAAATTCCTGGGCATTGGGTCCGGGCGGTCGAGCGCTGGCTAGGTTTGTGCGCATCTTATCGCAACAAGTTGTACGACATGCCAAGCACGGGCGACACAGCCATCTTGTTCCAGACGATCGTTGGAGCCTGGCCGGATGGTTTGATGAAAACTGATCGACAGGGCCTCAACGCCTATCGTAAGCGCTTGGCTGCCTGGCAGTGCAAGGCGCTTCGGGAGGCGAAACTTTACAGTGACTGGGCTGAGCCAAACGAGAAGTACGAAGCCGCTGCAAACGATCTCCTCGAGTGGATCTTTTCCGGATCGCCAGAACTGCTGGCAGAAATTGCAGATTTCGTTGAGAATCTTCGCGCTGCCGGCGCGGCGAAAAGCCTGGCCCAAACTCTGCTTAAGCTAACGGCACCGGGCGTGCCGGATTTTTATCAAGGTACGGAGTACTGGGATTTCAGCCTGGTCGATCCTGACAATCGATCGCCAGTGGACTTCACCGCCCGACGGACATCTTTAGCTGCACTGACGTCTTACCCTTCGACCGGCATTGATCATCGAATCAAGCAATTTCTCATAGCCCGCGTCCTTACCTCGCGACGGGACCTGCCAGACCTCTTTTCGAAAGGTACCTACAAGCCGCTCGAGATTGTGGGAGCAGCCGCCGAAAGCTTCATTGGATTCGCGCGCGTTCTCGATAGTACTGCAGCCATCATTTTATTTTGCCGTTTTACTGCGCAGCTGTTCGGCCGGGACGACATCCGGGACATTTCTAGTTTGTTGCGCAAAGGTGAACGTCTTTTGGTTCCGCCGGAGCTGCACGGGACTTTTATGGATGCGTTACGCGGTGAGCAAATTTCAATCGGTCATCAAGTCGATCTCAAGCGAATTCTTCGTAATTCACCGGTCAGTTTACTTATCAAAGCTCCAGATCATTGGCGAACCGCAAGCAATTGAACGGATTTGTGCACAAATACCAGCTGGTGACTGGTTGATGCTTGTGCAATTAATTAGTCGTCGGTAACTGATTCGTTTGATCGCGGCGGCGTGGAATGCAGACACGCAGCAAGGAACGCACGGGAGCCGGGGGCTCTTTTAATCGGGGTACCCAAAGCGGAAATCCGAAACGCAGCGGCCACTACCTCACGGTGCGTAGGTAGCGACAAAGTGGCCAGCCGGAGTTGCGACCGGCCCGCGATTATCTCGGCCATGACTGCCTTTGCTGCAGTGCACGATCAGTCTTTCTAACGCGAATCAGCTATAGCATCCCGCAA
>JBAQBC010000372.1:0-28296 GCA_049286035.1 Xanthobacteraceae bacterium | reverse complement strand
AGCCGGACAGCTTAAACCAGCCGTCGAGCCATTGCGCGAAACGGAACGACGCGGTCGCCGTCACCGCGCCGACGGTGTAGCTGCCATCAGGGTTGACGCTCGCCGCCGGCGAGCAATGGAAATTGGTGATGCCGAGCGCGTCCTTTCCCGCCGGCATGCCGAACCCGTCGCCGATCGCGCGCTGGTAAACACCTTCGCGCGCGGTGAAGAGCCGGCCGGTCAGATAAGCGACCGAACCGATCTCCAAAGCGCGCAGATCTTCAGTGCGCGCCGGAAGATTGAAACGGACGGTCTTGAGGTCGGCCATCTTACTCCGCCGCCTCCGCGGTTTGCCGCCCCCATTCGATGGTTTCGCGGCGCATGTAGTCGGTGAACCACATCGGATCGGTGCGGTACGTTGCTTTGCCCGTTGCGGCAATCCGCGCGCAGGCGCGGCGGGAAGACAGACAGAACATATGCACCGACATCGGCATGCCGCCGGTATGGCAATAGCCGGCCTCGATGTGGCAATCGATCACCATCGATGAGCCGACAAAGCCCATCGCACCCATGCCGATATTGTTGCCGAGCTCCTTGAATTCCTCTTCCAGCGCGGCGATGCGCGGGTCGGGATTGCGCGAACCGACGATGCGCAGGCACGAGGCCTGTTTGCCCAGAACCATGCTGGTGTCCTTGGAGCCGCCGAGTCCGATGCCGACGATGGCCGGCTGGCAGGCCAGTCCGCGCTTGCCGAAGCCAATGAGCGTGTCGAGATAAAAGCGCTTGATGCCTTCGATGCCGTCGCCCGGAAACAGCATGCGGTAATCGGTGCCGAACAATCCGCCTTTGTGCACGGTGGTGAGTTCAATCCAGTCGGCATCGGGGTGAAACGCGTATTCGATCTCCGGAGCGTTGATCCCGACATTGTTGTTATGGTCGGTGCGCCATAACGGATGCACGCGATTGGGCCGCAGCGGCACCGCCGTGGTTGCCCGTGCCGTGGCGCGGCGCAGCGCCGCTTCAAGCGCCACCGGGCCGCCTTCGATCCGCGCCTCATTGCCGATCTTCACGTACCAGCGCGGCAGGCCGGTATCGCCGCACATGGCGCGGCGATCCTCTTTCGCCGCTTCGTAGTTCTCCAGCATCGCCTTGATGACGAAAGCGGAGAGATCGCCTTTTTCGGTGTCGGCGCAGCGGCGCAGCCCGTCGAGATAATCCTCAGGAATTTCGATGGCGGCTTTCGCCATCAATTCCTCGGCAGTGCGTTGAATCGAAGCGAGTGGAATCATCTGCGGCTTATTTCACTCCTTGGCCTCATTCGGCGGCGATCGGATCGCGTATGAGTGTCTCACCCGGTTTCACATGCGTGAACTCCACAGGCGCGTCGGTTATTTCAATCCGCCCGGCTTTCTGGCGCGCCACCGTGAACGTCGAAGTTGCCAGATCCCCGGGCTCCGGGAAATCGGAACGGTAATGCGCGCCGCGCGAATTTTCGCGCCGGGCCGCCGCGAGCGCAATCACCCGGCTGATTTCGCACAGCGAACGCAGATTGAGCCAATCGTGCCAAGTCAAATTGAAGCGGCGGTCGCGGTCGGCAACGCCGGTGGCGAGCAGTTCCGCTTCGATCGCGTCGAGCGTGGCAAGGCCGCGTTCGATGCTTAAGCGGTCGCGCACCACACCAACGTCGTCCCACATCGTGTCGAGCAGCTTTCCGCGCAAGGCATTGAGATCGCCGGCTTGATGCGAAAACGGATGTTCCGCCCGCGCCACTTCGAAAGCGAGCAGATCCGGGTCGGCCGCGCGATGGCCGGGATTCTTGGCAATCCATCGCGGCATCACGTCGCCGGCAATGCCGCCGAAGACGGTCGAATTGGCGACGCCGTTGCCGCCGAGCCGGTTGGCGCCATGCATGCCGCTCGCGTCCTCCCCGGCGACGAAAAGGCCTTCGCATTCCGTCGCCGTGTCAACATCACAGACTAGCCCGCCCATAAAATAGTGCGCCGTCGGCACCACTTCGACCAGCCCGCCGGCGAGATCGAAGCCGCAGTCGCGGCAGCGGTCCACCATGCCTTTGAATTCCTTGGCCACTTTGGCCGGGCCGAGATGCGACATTTTGATGTAAACCCCGCCGTTCGGCGTGGTCCGGCCGGCTTTCATCTCGGCATAGATGGCGCGGCTGACGACGTCGCGCGTGGCGCGTTCGAGCTTCGGGTCGTAATCGGCCATGAAGCGGTGCATGGCGCCGTTGAGAAGATAGCCGCCGGCGCCGCGCAAGCCTTCTTCCAGCACGGTGCCGGTCATGCGCGTGTCGGGTCCGGCCAACAGTCCGGTCGGATGAAATTGCACCATCTCCATATCGCGCAGCGGCAGGCCGAGGCGGAGCGCCATGGCGAGCCCGTCCATGCTCTTGTCGCCGGACGGCGTGTGATAGCGATACATGGTCGGGCCGCCGCCGGTCGCCAGCAGCACGGCCTGAGCCTGGACGAAGCGGAACTGCCCGTCGCGCATGTCGATCATCAGCACGCCGGCGAGCGCGCCGTTTTTCGCCGGAATCAATGCGACGGCGCGATGCTCCTCCAGGCGGCGAACCGGCCGCGCCCAGACTTGCTCCATCAGCCGGTTGATGATCTCGATGCCGGTGAGGTCACCCTTGTGCACGGTGCGATCGAAGCTCTGGCCGGCGAAGGCCTTGCCGTGCAGCGTGCCGTCCGGATTGCGGTCGAAAAAACAGCCGATCTCGTTTTCCAACTCGCGCACGCGCTCGACCGCGGTGGCGACCAGCGTCCAGGCGAGTTCCTGATGCGGCAGCCATTTGCCGCCCTCGATCGTGTCCATGAAATGCCGTTCGATCGAATCGCCGGGATTGATCGCGACGTTGTAGCCGCCCTGCACCATGCGCGTGCAGCCGCACTTGCCGAGCAGGCCCTTGCTCGCGACCGTCACGTCGAGATCGGGATTGGCCTTGCCCGCATGCAGCGCCGCGAACAGCCCGGCGCCGCCGGCGCCGAGGATCAGAATGTCGGTCTTGAGATTATCGACGGTCATGTTTGTTCAGAACACGCGTACCAGAAAAGCGAAAGCGACGAGGGCGGAGAGCGCCGCCGCCAAGGTGGCCAGCTGCTTCTGGCCGTCGCGCCATTCCAAATTCTCGATGACCAGAATGCGCAACCCGCCGAGCAGATGCACGGTAAACAGGAACACGAGCGCGATTTCGGCGGCTTTCACCAGCGGCTGATCGCTCCAGCGCAGAAGCCTCTCCAACCGCGCTTCGCCCTGGATCGCAAGTCCAAGCGTCAGAAAGTGCAGCGGCAGAAAGATCGCGAGCGCCAAGCCTGAGACCCGGTGTACCATCGCAGCGATCCACAAGGCGCTGTCGCGATGTTTGAGCGTGCGCTCGATCACGGCAGTACCACCGCGGCAACCGCGCGCAGGCCGAGCACCGCAAGCACGAGTCCGAAGAAAACCGCGCAAGCATCGACGCGCCGTTCGTTGAGCGGCGTCCATTCGCTCAACACGTTGCGCACGCCGATCGAGGCGTGGATCGAAACCGCGAGCACAAACAAGCCATAGAACGCCGCCCAGGCAATGCTGCCGCGGGTGCGCCCGAGAATGTCGGCCGCGCTCATGCCATGCCGCGTTGCATAAAAGATCACGGCGATATGAGCCATGACCAGGGGCGCCATCAGGGCGGCGGTGGCACGCTGCCAAACATAGAGCCGCACGTTCATATCTTGATCTCGCCTTTGAGATAGGCCGCCGCGGTCCGGCGCTTGAGCGCGGCGATGGCGGCGGTCGGATTGAGCGCCTGCGGGCACAGCTCCTGGCAGGATTGATGCGAATGGCAGGCGTGGCAGCCGCCAGCGCCGGCGATGGCTTGCAGGCGGGCGATATTGCCGCCGTCGCGTTCGTCGTTGACTAGCGTCCAGGCGCGGGTGAGCGCTGCCGGGCCAAGATAATCGCCGTTCCAGCGCACCGTATCGCAGGCCGCGTAGCACACGCCGCAATTGATGCATTCGATGGCCGCGTCGGCCGCCTTTCTCGCCGGCGTGTCAGGTTTGATTTGCGCGATCGCGTCGTGTCTCGTTTGCGTCGGCGTAAAGGCGCCTTTGGCCTGCTGCCATTTCTCAAAGAACGGCTGCATGTCGGTGGTGAGATCCTTGATCACCGGCAAATTTTCGAGCGGACCGATTTCAAGCTTTCCATTGCCCGCGACCTTGGCGATGTGCGTGCGGCAGGTCCAGCGCGGCTTGCCGTTGACCGTCATCGCGCATGAGCCGCAGACCCCGACCCGGCAGGCGAAGCGATACGACAGGGTCGGATCGATATGTCGCTGCACGAAGGTGACGACGTCGAGGACGGTCTGGCTTGAGCGTAGCGGAACCCGATAGGTCTCATAGCGGCCGTGCTCCGCGCCGCGCCAAAGCGAGACTGCAAGCTCCGTGGTCATGCCGGCGAAACGTCCTCGTCGAGCGTTTGGGCTTGATTTATCCACTCTAGCAAGCGCGGTCACGCCTACAAAGACACGTGAGGCTGGCGTTTTCGTCGCATTTGCCGGGTCCGAGGGACTCGCGCATCTGGCGCGGCCGCCCCAGTTGCGCGCTATAATTGGCCTAAAATGACGGGAGGAACGGCAAATGGCCGGACTCGAGCTCAGCTATGTGGATGGCGCCAGCGATCAGCCGCTGATCGGCAAAACCATCGGACAATTTTTCGATGAAGCGTGTGCAAAATGGCCATCGCGTCCGGCGCTGGTGGTTCGTCACCAAAAGGTCCGCTTCACCTATGGCGAGTTGCGGCAAGCCGTCGACAAGCTTGCCGCCGGGCTCCTCACGCTCGGCCTTGTTCCCGGCGATCGCATCGGCATCTGGTCGCCGAACAACAGCGAATGGGTGCTTACGCAATTCGCCACCACCAAAGCCGGGCTCGTCCTCGTCAATATCAATCCCGCCTACCGCATCGCCGAACTCGAATATGCGCTGGTCAAGGTCGGCTGCAAGGCGCTCATCCTCGCCGAACGCTTCAAGACCTCGGACTATATCGGCATGCTGCGCGAACTGGCGCCGGAGCTCAGGGAGGCGCAGCCAGGCAAGCTCGCAGCGGCGCGGCTGCCATCGCTGCGCTCGGTCGTTCTCCTTGGCGAGGCCTGGCATCCGGGAACATTCCGCTTCTCCGAGATCATGACGCGCGGCGGGCCCGAGGAAGCCGAGCGGATCGCCGCGCTCGGCCCGCAACTGCAATTCGACGAGCCGATCAATATCCAATTCACCTCCGGCACCACCGGCTTCCCCAAGGGCGCGACGCTGTCGCACCACAATATTCTCAACAACGGCTTCTTCATCGGCGAAGCGATGCGGCTCACCGCCGAGGACCGGCTGTGCATTCCGGTGCCGCTCTACCACTGCTTCGGCATGGTGCTCGGTAATCTCGCCGCGCTGACGCATGGCGCCTGCATGGTGTTCCCCGGCGAAGGTTTTGATCCGCTCGCCACGCTGCAAGCCGTAGCCGAGGAGCGCTGCACGGCGCTGCACGGCGTGCCGACCATGTTCATCGCGCAGCTCGATCACCCGGAATTCGAAAAGTTCGATCTTTCCTCGCTGCGCACCGGCATCATGGCCGGCTCGCCCTGTCCGATCGAGGTGATGAAGCGCGCCGTCGCCAAGATGAACTTAAGGGAGATCACCATCGCCTATGGCATGACCGAAACCAGTCCGGTCAGTTTCCAGAGTTCGACCACCGATCCGCTCGAGCGCCGCGTCTCCACGGTCGGGCGCATTCAGCCGCATATCGAGGTGAAAGTCGTCGATCGCGAGGGGCGCATCGTGCCGACCGGGACGCCGGGCGAGCTGTTGACGCGCGGGTATTCGGTCATGCTCGGCTATTGGGATGACGAAGCGCGCACCCGCGAGGCCATCGACGCGGCGCGCTGGATGCATACCGGCGACCTCGCCACCATCGACGCCGAGGGCTATTGCAACATCGTCGGCCGCATCAAGGACATGGTCATTCGCGGCGGCGAAAACGTCTATCCGCGCGAGATCGAGGAATTCCTCTATCGCCATCCGAAGATCCAGGACGTGCAGGTGATCGGCGTGCCGGACGAACGCTACGGCGAGGAGATTTGCGCCTGGGTCAAGCTGCGCCCGGGCGTGAGTGCAAACGAAGAGGAAATCCGCGCGTTCTGCCGCGATCAAATCGCGCACTACAAGGTGCCGCGCTACATCAAGTTCGTCGACGAATTCCCGATGACGGTGACCGGCAAGATTCAGAAATTCATCATGCGCGACCGCATGATTTCCGAGCTCGGATTGAAAGTGCAGAAGACGGCGTAAAACTGAATCGTCATCCTGAGGTGCCCGCGGACTTGCGCGGGCCTCGAAGGATGCTGCTCAGGCGTTCGGCCGTCGCCCTTCGAGGCTCGCCCGAGCAAGTCGGGCTCGCACCTCAGGGTGACGGCCTTTACACCTTTACCTTCTCATCCGCGACCACGCGCGCAGCGGCGGGGCGCTTAAGCAGCCGATCCTTGTGGGCGCTGTAGTTCTTCAGCTCCGCCATCGGCAGTTCGCGGCGCGCGCCCCAGGTGTAAAACACGAAAGCATAGGGATCGAGCACCGAATAGCGGTCGGACAGCCATTCGCGGCCGGCGAGCATGCCGTCGATCTGCTTCAGATAAGTGTGGAAGGTTTTGAGCCCCATATCTTTGATCCCCGGAAACGCCGAGGAGTCGGCGGTGTAACGCTCGGGCCGTCCGACATGAGCGTGCGCGGGATGCACACTGGTGGCGAAGAAGCCGATCAGCGACAGCGCTTTGGCTTCGCCGACGGCGTCCGTCGGCCATAGCCCGAAACGCTTGCCGAGATAGGGCAGGATGGCGGTGTTCTCGGTCAGCGGATTGCCGTCGTCGAGGCGCAGCGCCGGCACGCGCCCGAGCGGATTGATCTTCAGATAGGCTTCGGTGCGCTGCTCGCCGCCGGCGAGATCGACCTTTTTCGGCTCGTATTTTTCGCCGCTTTCCTCGAGCACGATATGCGAAGCCATCGAGCAAGCGCCCGGAGCATAATAAAGCGTCAACATGCAAACCTCCCTTACGCAGCAATGCGTGCGTTGCCTTATCACAGCTCGCGGCCGGATCAACAGCCCCGCTGCAACTCTGAATTCACTTCACGGGAATTTCATTTCACCGGGATCTTTTCCAGCACCGGCAGCCACGTCGCTTGCTGTTGCTCGACGAAGGCAAGCGCCTCTTTGGCATTCATCGCATGCGAATAGCTGCCGACATTGGCGAGCAACTTCTGGAACTCCGGATCGCTGACCACCTTGGCGAGATCGGCGTCGACTTTATCGATAATCGCAGCCGGCGTGCCGAGTGGCGCCACCAGCACCTGCCAGCCGGTCGCGGAAAAGCCGGGGATGGTTTCCGCTACCGTCGGCAGATCTGGGAATTGTGGTAATCGCTGCGCCGCGGCGACCGCGATCAGCTTCACCTGCCCCGCCTTCACCGCGCCGACGATTCCCGAATAGCCTTCGATGATCATCGACACACGTCCGGCGGCGACGTCGGAAAGCGCGGCCGCCGGCCCGGCATTGTACGGCACCGGCAGGAACTGAATTCCGGCGCGCTCTTGCAGTAACAGCCCGGTGAGATGCGTGAGCCTGCCGACTCCGGTCACGGCGATCGAAATGGTTCCCGGCTGTTTCTTGGCGAGCGCGATCAGTTCCGGCAGGCTCGTAACGCCAAGTCCCGGCGTCACCGCAACGAACATCGGATTTTCCGCGGTGAATCCGATCGGCAAAAAATCTCGCGGCAGCCGGATCGGTATGTTGGGTGCAGCCGATTGCAGCGCGACAAAAGTCGAGAGCGCCGGCATGAACAGCGTATAACCGTCGGGTGCAGCTTCGGCGGCGGCGCGCGCGGCGATGCTGCCATTGGCGCCGGCATGATTGATGATTACAGCCTGCTGACGCCAAAGCTTGCTTAGGCCGGCGGCGATGAAGCGTGCGTCGACATCGGGCGTCGACCCGGGGGGCGCGTCGGAAATGATAGTGACCGGCTTTTCCGGATATTTCACTGCTTGGGCATGGGCGGACGCAGACCAGGCCAGCATGCCGAAAACGGCAAGGCCGATCCAATATCGACTGGCAGTCATGCCTCCGACAGTCATGGCGTTCTCCCGGCTTTAGGGCGCGGCCACAATAAGGCGGCCAAGCCGGTGTTTCCACTGACATTGCGCGGCTGCGCCAAACCGACACGGCTTTCGTTGCGAAGCGGCGCTCCGGTTTTGCGACAGCCCGTCGGCCCTCCACAATATGGGGAGAAAATACCATTGTCCGCGGGTGACGCCGTAAGCATAATGAGTTTTGACCCCAACATTCTATGCAATAGGGAAGTTAGTCATGCAGCAAACAGCGCGCAGCAAAGACCCGCGCAGCGAATCGCAAGCCGGTGCGCTGCCGAACCAAGCCTTTGACCTGCGCAGCACGCTGGAATGGCTGCGCGCCTCCGGAGAGCTGATCGAGACCGACAAGGAAGTCGATCCGGACCTTCAGGTCACCGGCCTGCAAAAGCACATGGACGGCGGCTGCCCGGTTCTGTTCAACAACGTCAAGGGCAAGCCGAACCATCGCGTGATCACCAACCTGTTCGGCGACATGGCGATCATCAATCGTATGTTCGGCTGGAAGGACGACCCCGAGCGGGTGCGCAAGCTCGCTTATGCGCTGTCGCATCCGATAAAGCCGGTGGAGATCGCGCAGAGCGAGGCGCCGTGCCAGGAGCATGTGATCGAAAATCCGCGCGACGTCAATGAATGGATGGTGCCGATCCGCCACACCACCTACGAGCCCGAACTCACCGTCGGTTCCGGCATTCGCTGCGTTACCGGCGCGCAATTCGAGGGCGGTTCCGACCTCGGCTACAACCGCATGAATTTCCGCTGGGGCAATGTCGGCACGTTCCAGATCTCGCCCGGCTCGCACATGTGGCAGGTGGTGAACAAATATTACAAAGAGGATCAGCCGGTGCCGATCACGGTGTGTTTCGGCGTGCCGCCGGCGTGCACGCTCTTGGCCGGCGCCGGCTTCGATTACGCGATCCTGCCGATGGGGTGCGACGAGATCGGCATCGCCTCGGCGGTGCAGGGCGCGCCGGTGCGCCTCGTCAAAGCGCGCACGGTGGACGCCATGGCGCTCGCAGACTGCGAAATCGTGCTGGAAGGCTACGTCAATCCGCGCGATCGCCGGTTCGAAACCAAGGAAGCCGAGGAAGCCGGCGTGCAGGGCCGTTATCATTTCCACCCGGAGTGGGCCGGCTATATGGGCAAGTCCTACAAGGCGCCGACCTTGCACGTCACCGCCATTACCATGCGCAAGCCGGCGACCAAGCCGATCGTCTTCGCGCTCGGCGTGCACATGCTCGACGATCACAATATCGACACCACCGTGCGCGAGGCGGCGATCTACGAACTGTGCAATCGCCTGCAGCCGGGCATCGTGCAGAACGTGGTGATCCCGTACTGCATGACCGATTGGGGCGGTTGCATCATCCAGGTGAAAAAGCGCCACCAGATCGACGAGGGGTGGCAGCGCAATTTCATGGCCGCGGCTTTATCGTGTTCGCAGGGCATGCGGCTGGCGATCGCGGTGAGCGAAGATGTCGATCCCTATTCGATGGACGACGTGATGTGGTGCCTGACCACCCGCGTCAATCCGCGCACCGATATTCTCAACCCGATCCCCGGCGGCCGCGGCCAGACCTTCATGCCGGCTGAGCGCATGACGGCGGGCGAAAAGCAATGGACCGCGTCGAACACGCAATTCGAGGGCGGCATGGGAATCGATGCCACGGTGCCGTTCGGCTACGAGAGCGATTTTCTCCGCCCGGTCTATCCGGTCGACAAAGTGCGGCCGGAGGATTTCTTCTCCAAAGACGATATCGCCAACGCCAAGAAGCGCATGCAAGGCTGGGTGCATTCGTTGGCGCGGAGCGGGCGGTAAATTACTCTCTCCCCTCGCGGGAGAGGGTGGCGAGTTGCAAGAGCAACGAGCCGGGTGAGGGGTGAACTTCGCTTGTACCCCTCACGCGCCCTCACTTCGTTCGGGCACCCTCTCCCGCAAGGGGAGAGGGAAAGTCTGCCATTGCTTCGCGCTGCCACTTCTCCGCCAGCGCCTTGCGGTCGAGCTTGCCGCGCTCGGTCTTCGGCAGCGCGCTCGTCAGCACGATCTGCTTCGGCGCCTTGAAAGCGGGCAGCGCGGCGGCGCAGTGCTGCAACAGCGCTTCCGTGTCGAGCGTCGCGCCGGGGCGGGCAACCACATAGCTCACGACTTCCTCGCCATAGATCGCGTCGGGGACGCCGACCGTGGCGGCTTCGATCACTTCGGCGCATTGCATCAGGCAGGCGTCAATCTCGAGCGGCGAAATCTTGGCGCCGCCGCGAATGATCAATTCCTTTTCCCGTCCGGTGAGCATCAAAAATCCGTCGGCGTCGAGGCAGCCGATATCGCCGGTGCGGATGCGGCCGCGGGCATGCACTCTGATTTCGCCGTCTTCGGCAAGGTAACGGAACGGATGATCGGGCCAGCCGCCGACTTCGACATAGCCGATTTCGCCGGCTGGCAGGCGGCGCCCTTCGCCGTCGACGATGGCGAAGTCGTGGTAGGCGAATGGCCGGCCCACGGTGCCGAGGTGGCGCTCCTCGCCGGGAATGGCGGCGATCCAGTTGGCTTCGCTGGCGCCGTAGCCCTGGGCGACGCGGATGCCGAACTTGCGCTCGAACCGTTTCCATTCGTCGAGCAGCAACGGCGCCGAGCTCGATGTGACAAAGCGTAGTTTCGGCAGGGTGTCGCGTTCAAACTTGATTTCGTTGTTGAGCAGAATGTTCAGCGTGGTCGGATTGCCGGTCGCTACCGTCACGCCATGGTCGCGCAAATGACCGAAAAACCGGCTCGCGGAGAATTTTTCGGTGAGCACCAGAGTGGCGCCGCGATTGACCGGCGCGAGCGCGCCTAAAAGCTGCGCCGAGGCCCAGCTGAAGGGACGAAAATCATAGAGGCGATCGTCGGCTGTAAGGCCGAAGCCTTCGGCGACCGGATCGATGTTGGAGAGAAATTCGCGAAAATTCAGAACCACGCCTTTCGGTTTGGCGCTGGTCCCGGAGGTGAACAGGATCACGGCGTCGTCGTCTGGCGAAGCGGCGGTTTCCGGCTTGCAAGGCGTCGCGCGCGCAAGTTCGCCAAACAGCGTGTCGGCGTCCGGCGCGTCGTGACGTCCGATAGCAAGCCGCGGCGCAGCGGCATCCGTTAAAGCGTCGTCCAGCCGCAAGCCGTCTTGATAGAGAATGAGCTTCGGTTTGAGCCGATCGAGAATGCCGCCGAGCTGATTGCGGTTCATTTCCACATGAACTGTGCAGATCGTCGCGCCCGCCGCCATGACGCCGAAATAGCACAGCAATTGCTCGATCGAATTGTCCGCAAGCAGCACGACACGATCGTTCGGTCCGATGCCGCGGCGTGCAAACCAGGCGGCGAAACGGCCGGTGAAGTCGCGCAAGCGCGCGTAATCCACTGTGCGGCCATCTTCGGCCGCAACGACCCATGGCTTGTCCGGCGTGCGCGCGGCCGCGCGGGCGATCCAGTCTTGCAAAAGCTTTGAGCCGGAAGCGTCGTGCATGCTAGGATAGAGCCAACAATTCCTTAGCATTATAAGCATTTTGCCGGCGGGAGAAATCACGTGGGCGTTGGCGCAAATTCGGAATGGCCCGATCTGCCATACGCGGCATGGCGCGATACTTGCGAAACGCTGCTCTTATGGACGCAGATCGTCGGCAAGGTGCGCATCGCCTGCACGCCGCTGATCAATCACTGGTGGAACGCAACATTCGACGTCACCTCGCGCGGACTGATGGCCCAGGCTATGGCTTATGGCGGACGCACCTTCGATGTCATCTTTGATTTCGTCGACCATCGGCTGTGCATCGAGACGAGCGACGGTCGTGCCGAAGTGCTGGCGCTCGAACCCATGACGGTGGCGGATTTCTATGCTGCCTTCATGCAGTCGCTCCGACGTCTCGATATCGACGTGCGCATCTGGACCATGCCGAACGAGATCGAGGGCGCGATTCCGTTCGAGCAGGACCGGACGCATGCGCAATATGATCGCATCTACGTCGAAAGGTTCTGGCAGGCCCTGGTGCAGGTCAACCGCGTCTTGACCGAATTTCGCGCGCGCTTCATCGGCAAAGCGAGCCGGTGCATTTTTTCTGGGGCGGGCTAGATCTCGCCGTCACGCGGTTTTCCGGCCGCGCCGCGCCGCCGCTCAAAGGCGAAACACCGAATGTCGCCAAGTGGGTGATGGACGAAGCCTATTCGCACGAAGTCTCAAGCTGCGGCTTCTGGCCGGGCAATGGCGGCTATGGCCGCGCCGCGTTTTACGTTTACGCCTATCCGGAGCCAGCCGGTTACGGCGACGCCAAACTGAAGACCGCAACAGGTTTTTACGAGAAAGATTTGGGGCAATTCATTTTGCCCTATGACGCCGTGCGCCAGGCGAGCGATCCCGATGCACTGCTGCTCGGCTTTTTGCAGGAAACCTATGAGGCCGCGGCCGAGCTTGCGAAATGGGACCGCAAGGCGCTGGAGCGGCAGCCGGCTGGGGCGAGTCGATAAGTCGTGCTAAGGATACGTGGCATGGATCATTGGATAGCGCGCTGGACGGTATTCTGCGCACGCCTGGTGGCGGCGACAATTGCGTCGGCCTTCGTGGTCAACTCGGGCGTTATCGCGCAGACACTAGTCGAGCCAAATTCCAAACCAAAATTGTCTCAACCCTCGGGCCTGCCGAAATCGCAACCCGCTCTGCGGAGGAAATCCTGCAGCTCTTTGGGCGCGGGGTTTGCGCAAGTTCCGGGCACCGATACCTGCGTCAAGATCGGCGGCTATGTAACTATCGAAGGCACGGTTAACGGTCGTTGATCTCGGTCCAAAGCGGGCCATAGCGATCTGCGCTGATATTCTAAGTCCCGCTTAACTCGCGCCGCACCAGCGCCGCGCCGTCAGCCATGGCTTTCATCTTAGCGAAGGCAATCGCGCGCGGCAGATACTTCATGCCGCAATCCGGCGCCACCACGATCCGTTCCGGCGGCACGACGTCGAGCGCGCGACGGATGCGCTCGGCGACGATCCGCGGCGTCTCGACCGTCATATCGCCAAGATCGATCACGCCCAGCACGATGGTCTTGGAAGGCAGTTCGCGGAGAACCTTGAGGTCGAGTTTCGGCTGTGCCGCCTCGATCGAGATTTGCTGCGCCTTGGACTGCTCCAATTCCGGCAGGAAGGAATAGCCCGACGGCTTGTCGCGCACCACTGCGGCATAGCCGAAGCACAGATGGACGGCGACGGTCCCGGTAACCCCGTCAAGCGCGCGGTTGAGCGCTTTGACGCCGTAACGGCGGGCTTTGTCGGGATGCTGCTGCATCCATGGCTCGTCGATCTGCACAACGTTCGCTCCAGCAGCAAACAGATCCTTGATCTCGGCATTGACGGCTTCGGCATAGGCCATCGCCACCGCTTCTTCGTCGCCGTAATGATCGTCCTGCGCTTGCCGGCCCATCGTGAACGGGCCTGGCACGGTGGCTTTAATCTTGCGGTCGGTATTGCTGCGCAGCACTTTCAGATCGCGCAATTCCACCGGCCGCCGGCGCAGGATCGGACCGACGATGCGCGGCACCGGAATGGATCGTCCATTGCGATTGATCACCGTGCCGGGATTCTCGATGTCGATCCCGTCGAGCGCGGTGGCGAAGCGGTTGGAATAGCTCTCGCGGCGCTGTTCGCCGTCGGTGACGATGTCGAGGCCGGCGCGTTCCTGGTCGCGGATGGCGAGGATGGTGGCGTCGTCTTGCGCCGCTTCGAGTTTATCGGGAGGCACCAGCCAGAGATCGCCGGCCCGCACGCGCGGCACTTGCTTGGACAGCTTTTCGCGGTCGATCAGCCATTCCGGCTGCGGGTAGGAGCCGACGAGGGAAGTCGGAAACAGCATTGCAGCGCGCCCTTTTTGTCTCCTCCCCCAATGAAGTGGGAGAGGAGAGTTCGCGATCGTGTAGTCTTCGCGCTACAAGCGCGCGGAGGGTGGAGCGCTTAGCCCAATGCCTTTTCGTAGGGATAGATGACCGCGCCGGTCTTTTCGGCGGACGGGGTGAGCACGGTCTGATAACTCATGCCGCGCCAGGTATCGAGGTTCGCGCTATCGGTGATGTCGTGATACTGGACCTGCAGCATTCCTGATTTCGTCCATTCGCCGTTTTTGCCAAACTTAAGATCGGATACCATAATCGTATTGAAGGCGTGGTCGCGCATGTAGCCGGCGAGCTGGTCGTCATTGACGCTCTTGGTGCCCTCGATCGCCTGCTGCAGCACCTGCAAATAGGCATAGCCCCAGCCGCCGAGATAATAGCCAAGCGGGTCGACGCCTTCGCCTTGCGCCCGCGCCTGATATTTTTTGAAGAAATCGGCCGCCGGCGCCATCAGTTTCGACGACGGCACCCAGGTTTCGTAATTGATGATGCCGTTGAGCTTGGATTTGAGCTTGTCCTTGATCGAGGTCGCCTGCACCCCGACCATGCCGCCGCCCATCATCTTCGGTTTCAGGCCCAGCTCGCCGGCGGACTGCAACATGCCCACCGAGCTCAACGGATAAGACGCGATCACGACGAGATCCGGATTGGTCGCCTGTATCGCGCGAATGATCGGTGAGAAGTCGGTGGTGTTGGGCGGATAGGTTCTGTCGTAAACGTTTTTAAAGCCGTATTTCTTGGTGTTCTCGCGTGCCCCTTCCGAACAATTGCGCGAAAATTCCGCGTCCTCGGCCGCGATGGCGACCGTTTGCGGTCTCGGATTTTGCGCGGCGGCGACCTGGAAGAAGCCGTCGGTGAAGGCTTCTTTGGGCGTGGGGCCGGACGGCAGCATCGAAAAATATTTCGGGTAATGAAATTCGCCGTTGGCGTCGAGCGCGAACAGGCCGATGAAGGTCTTGCCCTTCTGCATGACCACCGGAATCGCCGGTGCCACCATATTCGTCGCGTAGGGACCTACGACCAGATCGCATTTGTCGACATCGAGGAGCTTGGTGTAGATGCCGGGAATGGTCGATGGATTAGACTGGTCGTCATAGTTGACGAGTTGAACTTGCCGGCCGAGCAAGCCGCCTTTGGCATTGACTTCCTCTTGCCAGATCTTGGCGCCGAGCAGTGCCTGCTTGCCGTTTGCGGCGAGCGGGCCGGTCAGTGCCATGCCGAAGCCGATTTTGATCGGCGCGGCGCCCTGCGCAAAAGCGGCCGGCTGGCCCAATGCTGGGGAAAAGGCCGGAGAAATCACAGCGGCGCTAATGCCGGCGTTGAGCTGACGCCGGGTGATGCGATGGGTCATTTTTTCCTCCCAAAAAGCGCTGGTTCTATATCTTTAGCCTGACCGGCCGCCCGAACAGGCATGACCCGCCAGTGGCGGGCCGTAGCATGCCCTTCTTTGCAAAGCCTGAAAAGAGAGCGACTGCCAACGTGGCAATCTGCCCGAGGCGTCTTTGGCGTCCTAAACTCAAACAACAAGCTGAAGCGAAATACCGAATCGATTTAAATTATTTCGCTTTGGCGGGGGGATTGACGATTTATACCAAAAAGTATCGCCTTGGGGGTCTTGGTGTGGGCTGTTACCGGTCGAGATTTGGTGTTGAATCAGCTGGAGCGAAAGCCAGTCGATGATCGCGCTGTCGGTTAACGGGAAAACCTACAATCTCGACGTGGAGGACGACACCCCGCTCTTGTGGGTGCTGCGCGACACGATGGGGTTGACCGGGACCAAATATGGCTGCGGTATTGCGCAATGCGGCGCTTGCACCGTCCTGATCGACGGCGTTCCCACCCGATCGTGCCAAGTGCCTGCAGGGGGTCTGGCGGGGCGAACCGTCACCACGATCGAGGCACTGGCGCAAAATGGCCAGCTGCATCCGGTCCAGCAGGCGTGGATCGATCTCGACGTGCCGCAATGCGGCTATTGTCAAAGCGGAATGATCATGGCGGCGGTTGCGCTGCTGCGCGACAAGCCGACGCCGACGGATGCCGATATCGATGCGGCCATCACCAATATCTGCCGTTGCGGCACCTATCAGCGGGTGCGGGCCGCGATCCATGCCGCGGCCAAGGCCTAACTAGGCCTAAAACATGATCGCGCCGACGCGATGAATGAGGCAGGAAAAAAATCGCCGGCGGGACGCTATGCCAAGCGTGCTTGGCAGTCCGACGTCATCGTCGATCTGATCAAACACTATGGTTTTCCATATATCGCGCTCAATCCGGGCGCGAGCTACCGCGGCTTGCATGACTCGCTGGTCAATTACGGCGGCAACGATCCGCCGCTCTTGCTCTGTCAGCACGAGAAGATCGCGGTGCAGATCGCGCACGGCTACGCCAAGGCGACCGGCAAGCCGATGGTCGCGATCGTGCACGATGTGGTCGGCATGCTGCATGCCACTATGGGAATCTACTACGCTTATCTCGATCGCTGTCCGGTCTTTGTTATCGGCGCCACCGGTCCGATGGACGAAAGCCGGCGCCGGCCGTTCATCGATTGGATCCACACCGCTAATGTCAATGGCGAACAGCTTCGTCATTACGTCAAATGGGATTATCAGCCGGCGAGCATCGAGGGCGTGCCGGATTCGTTTGCGCGCGCCTATGCCGCAATGATGACCGAGCCGCAGGGCCCGATCTACATGTGCTACGACGCCTGGCTGCAGGAGCAGCCGCTCGAGCGCGACGTTGTGCTGCCGCAGCCGTCGCACAATAAAGTCCCGGCGCCCATGGCGGCGGATCCGGCAGCGCTCGCTGCGGTGGTGGAGCGTCTGTTGGCTGCGAACCATCCGGTGCTGATGGCCGAATATGTTGCGCGCGGCGCGAGCGGCTTCGACCATCTCGTGGCGCTGGCCGAAACTGTCGGCGCCGCCGTGTTCGATGTCCATGCGCGACTCAATTTTCCCAATCGCCATCCGCTCAATCTGAGCTGCGACAAGGAAATGTTTCGCGACGCCGATCTGATCGTCTCACTCGACACCCGCGATTGGGAGAAGTCGACGCACTTTATCGAACGCACCGAACGCCGGGTGGTGCCGTACTACCCGCCGCATTGCGAGATGATCGAGATCGGCTTTGGCGAACTAAACTTGAGCAAATGGTCGATGGATTACACGCGCATGCCGGCGTGCAGCCTGCGCGTGCTCGGTGACACCGCCATTGCGATCCCGGCGCTGACGCAAGCGTGCCGGGAACGGATTGCCAAAGACCCGCGGCTTGCCGCGCGCATTGCGGAGCGAGCCGACGCGGTGCGCGCAAAGCACGACAGCTTGTTTGCGTCCTGGGGCGAACAGGCCAAAACGGATTGGGACGGCGTGCCGATCACGCTGCCGCGGCTCGCCAGCGAGATCTGGAACGTTATCAAGCGCGAAGACTGGGTGCTGACCGCAAACACGCTGCAGGATTGGGCCTACAAGCTGTGGGATTTCGACAAGCCCTACCGCCATCCCGGCCAGGCGCTCGGCACCGGCACCCAGATCGGCATCTCGCTCGGCGTCGCGCTGGCGCATCGCGGCAGCGGGCGGCTGATCGTGGATATTCAGCCGGACGGCGATCTATTGTTCGACGCGGGCGCGCTGTGGAGCGCCGCCAAGAACAACATTCCGCTGTTGGTCGTGATGTACAACAATCGCGCTTATTACAACGATTGGGAACACCAGATTCACGTCGCGCAGCATCGCGGCACGCCGGTCGAGCGCGCCTCTATCGCCCAGGACATCGCCGGACCCGATCCGGATTTCGCCGCGATGGCGAAAAGCATGGGCTGGTACGCGGAAGGGCCGATCGAGAAGCCCACGGACATCGCGCCGGCGTTGCGCCGCGCCATCGCCAAGGTGAAAGCCGGCACGCCGGCGCTGGTCGATACGATCGTGCGGCCGCGATAGGCGCCGCAGGCGAAGACAGCGTGGCTATCTATATTCTGAGCCGGTCGGCAACAATTCGGCCGTATGCGCGTTGCGATAATTCCTGTTCGCATAGTTCATCATGTCGGCAGCGGTCAGCTGCCGTTGCGCAAACAGGTTTCCCGAATCGACGGTGCTGGTGATGGCATCGAGAAGCGCAATCGCATCCTCACGCTGACGAATTGGCGCCTGCGGCTCAACCGCGGCAAGCTTCGTTGCGGCGGGCGCGCCCGTCGGCCCGGGCGTTGGCTTAGGCACTGGCATGGGGATTTCCGCCATCGCCACTCGCGGCGTTCCCGTAGCGTGCTTATCCGCCGTCATTACCCGAGGACTTCCGCTGCTGCGGGCTTGCGTCATCGTCACAGGAGGTGTGGGGTTGGCGTATGCCAGCGCCGTTATGGAACCGGTTGTGGCAGGCGTGGGCGCTTGCGCCGTCACCACGACTGGCTCGGCCGATACTCTGGCGATTTCGCTCTTCACCAGGTCGCGAAATTACGAACTGAACTGCGCGCCCGGATGGGAGTCGTTGTTGGCAATGTATTCGATGTTCGGACCGATGAGCTTCTTCGATCCCATACCGCCAAAGGTCATCGCGGGATTTGGATTATAGACTTCGATCATCCTGCCGACGCGTCCGGTCACGGCCGGACTCCAGCTCAGCATCGAGGGCTGAAGCGCGATGATGGCATCGATGTATTTCGCCTTGTTGGCGACAAAGACGGAACTGTTCGCGCCCAGACTGTAGCCGATGACGACGGTGCGCGTTCCTGGCGGCTGACGTTCTAAGTCGTCGACCAAGGCCGGCCAATTTTGATGCAAATAGGTGTTGACCTCGACATCTGGCATCAATTTGAGCTCGGCGACGAGTTCAACGAGCCCAATCGCCGGAAGCGGTCCGAACATCGGCCACAAGACGCCGACAAAGGTCTTTGCGAAGACCGGCGTAGAGAGCACCGAGCCCCACAAAACCAGGGCGAGGAGTAGCTTTTTCATTAAGTTCTGTCCCCCGCAGCGGCCGGTTGGCCGGCTGGCCCCATTCCCGATCAGCAGCCCATCCCGGTAAAACAGCGGACAATTGCGGAGATTTATGGGAAGGACATGGGATTCTTTTTGGAATAAACGGTTACTTTAAGGACAAAAAGGTTAAGAACCGGGCGACGTTCACGTCACAGTCTTCAAATATCGCCTGAATATACTGCCCGAAGCATCGCCGGCACCGATCAACGGCTTTGCGGCAAATTGGCGAGCTGCAAGCTCGCCGCGGCTAAGCCACGGGCGGCGGCAAGCTGGTACCATTTTCGCGCGTTCTCGATGTCGGGTTTGACCATGATCGCGCCGAGCCGTTTGATGACATTCGGATCGTAGGTCGAGCCGAGCGCCAACGCCGCTTCGGCACTGCCGGCGTTAGCGGCGCGCTCAAACAACACGCGTGCCGCGGCGAAATCGCCGTCGTTGAGCAAATTTTTGCCGAGCCTGATCAGCGTGTTGATTTCATTTTCGTCGAGCACAACTGCGGGCTTGACGACGTTCGGTGGAGCGGCTCCGCCCGGAGCGGCTTGGGCGGGAACGGGCGGAGACACCGGATTTGTTACGGAGTTCGGGTCGGTTGCCGCCGGATTGGTGTCGACCGGTCGCGGCGTCAGCTCGTTCGCGGCCGGTGCCGGCGCTAGCTTGATATTTGCCGATGATACGGTCGGTGCCGGAAGGGATGCGATCTGTTGCGCCGGCGCTGCGGGCTCTGCAGCTGTTTCCGATTTTGCCGGCGGCGCGGTGACCGTCTGTCCCTCTGCAAGCTGCGGCGGTGCCGCGGCTGCCAGCTGTGCCTGCGGTGTCCGCGGCGGTGTTGCGATGGCGACTTCGCCCTGCGCCGGCGGCGTGGTTACGCCGGCCGATGTCTCGACGGCCAGGGCCGGTACACCGCGAGACGATTCGATCGAAGACGGTGCGTCGTCTGAGTCGCCGGCAGACGCTGAGACGCTGGCCTGCGTGATCTTGTGAGGGAGTTGTTTCGGACTGAACAAGAACACGACGGTGGCGGCGACCATCGCGGCAATAGTGCAAACGGCGCCCAACCGCAGCATCATCAGCCAAAGATTCGACAACCCGGCCGGCGGCTCTGGAACCAGTTCGGGCTCCAGCGCACGCTGGCGCCAGGGCCGATCGTCACCAAAACTGCGGCTTTCCGAGTCGTTTTGCGCCAGTTGCTCGACTCCTGCCCCGGCGCTTTGGCGAAGCGTAGCGCGAAACTGATCGCGCGCCGTCTGTTCGCGTGCCGCTTGCTCACGTGCCGTTTGCTCACGAGCCGCTTGTTCGCGTGCCCACGGCGGCGCGTAGTCCAATTCGGACTTTGGATCCTTATCGGGCGAGTTCATGGTCGCCGTCTCGTGCTTCAACGCGGTTACAAGCGACGCAGTCAGATTTGTTCCCTAACGGTGCTGTTCCTGCGCCTGCCACTGCAAAAACTTGCGAAACAAGTCTTCCCGGTCGGCATCGCTCACAGGCATCTTGGGCTGATTGCTCAGGAAGGTCTCGAACGCAGCGCGCTGTTGCTGCTTCTGCTGCTGCTGAGCCTGCATCTGCTGCTGCTGAGCCTGCATCTGCTGCAACAGCTGCTCCGCCGCACTGAATCGGGTCCAGCCGGGCACCATGGCGGCCAAATTCACGTCCCGCCACTTCGGATGGTACGGCGGATGCTGGAGCGTATCCCAGCGGCTGAACAGATATTCGATGAACCGTTCGACGCGGTTGTAGCGGTCCGTGTTCTTCGGCCAATTGAACACGGCGAGGACCGCCGGCACCGCGATCGTGTCGATGCGGTCCTGGCCCTGGAGCAGATTCGGGTAGTCCTGCTTGGTGAACTCGCCAAGCGTGTACAGGTCCTCGAATTTCTTGGTGAACGGGATGTTCACCAGGTGCAGCCCCGAGTTCTGCGGAATCTTGCCGAAGAAATCGATCGGCTTGGGGATCACCCGCGCAATGGCGTCGACTTGGCCCGACTGCAATTTCTGCAATGCCGTTGGCTGATCGATCATCACCTGGTCGACATTGATCCCGAGCCGCTGGAACACGATCGTGCCAGTGAGGCTCGCGCCGGTGCCGGCCGGACCGAAGTTGACTTTCTTGCCGCGCAGATCCTCCAGCGACTGAACGTCGTTGCGCGCCAGAATGTGCAATTCCGAGATCGGCAGCCGGATCACGTACTGAACGCGGTGCTCAAGATTGAGCGTTTTGCGCTGGGTGCGGAAATATTCGAACACGTCGGATTGGGTGACCGCCGCATCGACGCCGCGAAGGTACAAGAGATCGTCGAGATTGGACGCCGCGCCATAGGAGACGATCGGAAGAATCCGTAAGTTGTCGCCATCGTTGAGCACCGACGCCATTTCGTCGACGAAGCGCATATAGGTGCCGGAAAGCAGCCCGCCGGCGATGCCGACGGTCCAAGCATTTTTCTTTTCGCGCAACGCGGCGTCGGTGCCTCCTTCCTGAATGGATCGAGGTATGACCTGCGCGGCGACATTGAAGCTGAATAAACCGATCGCCAGCGCCACAACGCTGGCTAGAATGACGCGATTACGCATATACCGCCCCAAACCTTTGGAAGGCGGCCCTCGCGGGGCCGGTTGACCGCACCCTGCACAAGATCGGGAGTTATTTATGGCCGCGATCATACAAACGCGTCGCGAATCGCCACGATTTGGTCGCGCATCTGTCCGCGTGACACATTTTTGTCAGCAGATTCATTTTTCAGAAAATTGGTTTTCGGCGAATTTGGCGATGAGAAAAAATTTGCCTCATTCTCACCAGAGTTTCCCGTTCTGACTAGAGCGTCGCCGGCATTGCGGACGTCATTCGTTGATCTCGATGACATGATGTCGGTTGCGCCGGCGCTATTTGAAGAAAGAAGCATTTACCGGCGCAAATTCGGCCGGCAATCGGGGCGAATTTGCAAAGCTGATTGCACGGGCGCGTCGCCGCATCGCGCGCGACAGCGCGAGCGCCGGTCCGTGAGGAGGGTGAAATGCTGACGAGACGAAACATCGTGATATTTGCGGGCCTGCTTGCCTTGTTGGCCGGCGTGCTCACCGCGCTGGGGCTTGGCGCCATGAAGATCGCGCAAGCCGACCAATGGCCGAGCCGGCCGATTACCATGGTGGTGCCGTTCGCCGCCGGCGGCCCAACCGATGTGGTCGGACGCATCCTGGCGGATCGCTTGAGCGATGTCCTCGGCCAGCAGGTGATCGTCGAAAACATCGGCGGCGCGGGCGGCATGAACGGCGCCCAGCGCGTGGCGCTGGCCAATCCCGACGGTTACCAGGCTCTGCTCGGCACCGTGGGCACCCAAGCCTACAATCAGACGCTGTACAAAAAGCCGCTCTACAACGCAGTCAACGATTTCGCGCCGGTGGCGTTGATCGCCGAACAGCCGCTGGTTTTGGTCGTGCACAAGGATTTCCCGGCGAGTTCGCTCAAAAGCTTCTCCGATTACGTGAAAGCCAATGCGGCGAAACTCTCGTTCGGCTCGGGCGGCAGCGGCTCCTCGACCCACCTCGGCTGCGTGCTGCTCAACACCGCGATCGGCGTGAACGTGCAGCATGTGCCGTATCGGGGTTCGGCGCCGGCGTTGCAGGATTTGGTCGCCGGCCGCATTAATTACCTGTGCGATGCGGTGTCGACCGCGCTGCCGCAGATCAAGGCCGGAACGGTCAAGCCGCTCGCGGTGCTCGCGCGCCACAGGTCGGCAGTGCTGCCGCAGGTGCCGACGGCGGCGGAGCAAGGGCTCGACGGCTTCGAGGCGAATAACTGGATCGCATTGTTTTTCCCGCGCAAAACGCCGGAACCGATCATTCGCCAGCTCCATGACGCAACGATCAAAGCCATGAATGTGCCGGCGCTGCGCGTTCGCATGGAGACGATCGGGACCGATTTGGTCAGTCCCGATCGGACCGGTACCGACTATCTCACTCACTTCGTCAGCAGCGAAATTGATAAGTGGGCGGTGCCGATCAAAGCCAGCGGCGTCTCGGTGGATTGAGCTTTCGCCGCTGCGCTGTTCCGGCGGCAGCGGTCACTCGTCTACGCTTTTCACCGGGGTTTCCGGGGTGAGCCCGGCGCGGCGTCGCGCGAAGCTCTCGCGGCCGGTCTGTTCCCATTGGCCCGCCACCGCGCGCTCGGCGAAGGTGTCCCACACCGTGTCCCAGTCGCCGAGCGAATAGCCGTGCCACGGCTGCCGTGCCGTGATCGCCGGCAGCTTCAGTTCCTCCCAGATCGCCCGCGCGCGTTCCATGAATTCGCGTTTGGGCAGCGATATCGGCGGATCGGCAGTCTTCTGCGTGGCGTCGATCAACATGGTCGATTCCGCGCCGCCGCCTTCCGATTTCGGCCCATGGCCGGCGGAGCGATAAGGTGCGATGTGCACGTCTTCAATGGGATTGGCGCGATATGCGAGCGACCAGAACACGGCATCGAGATTGTCCGGGTCGATATCCTCACTGACCCCGATCACGTATTTGCCGATGTCGGCCTGCAGCGTCGCGGCGCCATGCAGCGCGCGCCAGATCTCGGTGCGCGGCACGCCCGGCGCGAATTGCACGAACAAGATCTTGCGCAGGTTGCTGAAGGTCTCGTGCATGGCGACGCGGCGAACGCCCTTGATCGCCAGCGTGTCGCGTAAGTGCGCGAGGTAGCGCGGCTCGTAGGCGACCCGCTTCATCACGCTGGACTCGCTCGGCGTCACCTCGCTTAGAATCGAAAGCCAGACCGGATTGCGCTTATGCGTGATCGCGGTCACCTGCATCGACATATTGTAGCCTTCGAGTGCCACGTGCCCGTGGCTCTCGCCGAACGGCCCTTCCGGTTCGAGGAGCTCGGGATCGATCAGGCCCTCGACGACGAACTCGGCGTCGGCCGGCACGTCGAGATCGACAGTGAGCGCTTTCACGGTGCGGATCGGCGCGCCGGCGAGCGCGCCGGCGACCGCCATCTCGTCGCAATCGATCGGCAACTTCTGCGGCCCCGTGAACATCACGACCGGCGCGCAGCCGACCACGATCGCGATCGGCATCGGCTGTTTGAGTTTGCGATACTTCTGCCAATGCAGATAACCGCCGGCGCCGCCCGGGCGGGCCGCCATGCGCACGCCGAGCCGGTCGGTCGCTTTGAGCTGCGCCCGATAGGTACCCATATTGCGCACGCCGGTTTCGGGATCGCGCGTGATGCACAAAGTCGCCGTCAGATACGGCGCCGCATCGAAGCCCGGCGTCGAAATCGGCACCGGCAATAGTTTGAGGCCGCCATCTTGTTTGCGCAGCGCGTCGCCGGTGACGATCACTTCCTGGCAGACGGCGGTGGCCACGCGCGTCGGCGCGATCGGATTGGCGATGGCGCGCAGCCAAGCGTCGCCGATTTCATCAACCGATCGGCCCATGCCGACCGCGTAAATGCGTGCCGACGCCGCCAGCGCGCCGACCGCGACCGGAACGTCATAACGGCGCCCGCCGCCGTCGACAACATTGGTGAACAAGAATGCGCGCCGTTCGTCCTCGCGCAGCCCGCCCTGAAACTGCCAGCGCGCCAGCGGATGCAGCTCGCTGTCCTTGTCGATGGCGCGATCGATGCGGTGGAGCAGACCTTCGGCCTCGAGCCTGCGCAAATGCTCCTGCAGGTCAAGCGGCGGGCCGCCCGCTTTCACCGCCGCCGCGGCTGCGCGCTTGTCGAGCATCGGACTATTTGGCTTTCTGGTGCTCGGCGATGATCGGCCGCGCCACGCGGAAGCAGTCGACGCCGATCGGCGCGCCGCAATAGATCAGGATCTGCGTGAGCGCGGCGCGAATCTCGTTCGGCGTCAGCCCGTTATTGAGCGCGCCGCGGACATGGGTGGCGAATTCTTCCATCTTGCCAAGCGCGGCGATCATGCCGAGATTGAGGATGGAACGTTCGCGCGGCGCCAAGGTTTCGTCGCCCCAGGTCTCGCCCCAGCAATATTCGGTCAACAATCGCTGAAAGTCGCGATTGAAGTCGTCGACGTTTTGCAGCGCGCGATCGACATAAGCCTCGCCCAACACCTTGCGGCGCTTGGCAAGGCCGATCTCATAACGTTTCTGGTCCATGGTGTTTCCTCTTAGTTTTCACCTCTCCACCGCTTTCGCGGGGGAGTTATTCCTCTCCCGCTCCGCCCTTCCAGCGCTTGACGGTGCCGATGTCGATACCGAACAGATCGAGCAGCCGGCCGCAAGTGTGATTGACAATGTCTTCGACCGTGCGCGGGCGATTGTAGAATGCCGGCACGATCGGCGCGATCACCGCGCCGATTTCGGCAAGCACGGTCATGCTGCGCAGGTGGCCGACATGCAGCGGCGTCTCGCGGATGGCGAGCACCAGCCGGCGTTTTTCCTTCAACACCACGTCCGCGGCGCGCGACAACAGCGAAGCAGTGACGCCGCTTGCGATCTCGCTCATGGTGCGGATCGAGCAGGGCGCAATGATCATGCCCATGGTCGGGAATGAGCCGGAAGAAATTGCCGCGCCGATGTCGGTGACCGGATAGTTCACCGCGGCGAGCGCGCGGACATCTTTCGGCTTGTAATCGGTCTCGTAGGCGAGCGTCATTTCCGCCGATCGGCTCATGACCAGGTGCGTCTCGATTTCGGCTTTGCGCAGCATTTCAAGAAGCCGCACGCCGTAGACGGTGCCCGAGGCGCCGGAGATCCCCACAATCAGCCGCGCGGCAGCTTTCGCCATGCCCAACCTCGTTTATTCCACGTTTCCGCACGACTTGTGCCACGTGACGGCGGGCCGTGCCAGTAGGGTCAAGGCGCGGCGAAGTCTTCGAATTTCACCGCGCCGAATACGCTCATCAGGCGATCCACCGTGTCTTTCGCAAAACGCGCGCCGAGCACGCGTTCATAGGCCGCGAGATTGGCCCGCGCGGCGTCCGGCGCCCGAGCCTCGCTGCCACGGGGAGCGGAGCGGCTGTGGGCATAGAGCGCTTCCTGCTGCAGGCGTTCCGCTTCAAGCTCGATCGCCTTGATCTTGGTGCGGAACGCTTCCTGCTTGCCGGCTTCGACCATGGTCGGCGCGCCTTTGAGCTTGCGGCGGATTTCGCGGATCGGAATGATGGTGCGATCGCGCCAGCTCCGAACCGCGTCGTCCAGCTCTTTTATATTTTCAAGCGACAATTGCCGCCCGCTTGCGGCCAGCCAAAACAGAAACAGCATCAGATTGACGTCGACGCCGCAATCGTCCTGCAGCGCGATGCAGGCTTCGGCGACGCCGGCTTGCCGATAGAAATGCAGCGAGAAGCGCCAGAACGGCGTGTCGGTCGGCGTATGCGTCGGTTGTTCAGTCATTGGACCGATGATTGCCGAGTAGTCACGGCGTTACGCCGTTATGCCGTCTTGATGCCCAGCTCCGCCATTTCCTTCGCATAAGCGGCGTCCATGCGCTGCGCGATGCCGTGCTTGGACAGTTCGGCCGCGAAGATGCGGCGGATTTCCGGTTTCTCGTCGATATAGTCGATCTGGTCGCCGCCGGCGCGCCGGCTGATCCAAGCCTTCGGCACGCCTTGCGCGTTGCGGATGGCGACGCCCTCATGCTTGAAGGCGAGGTAACGCGCCGGCGTCGCTCCGGCGTTGAAGTGCTGATGAAACCACATGTTCGGCGGCACGATGAGCGTACCGACCTCCCAATCGTAGCGCTGCGGCTCTTCGCCTTCGGGCCACATCAGCGAATAACCGTCGCCCGAGAGCACGATGACGTGCGCGCCCGGCCCGTGGGCGTGGCCTTTCTTGTACGTGCCGATCGAAAACTGCGAGATGTGGCTGTTCATCGAGCCTTTGGCCATGTTGAAGCGGATATGGCCGCCGCCGGCGCCGCGCTCGGTCGCGGTGATCAGCGGAATGTTGACCGCGTCGGGCACGAAATTCGTGGTCAGCAAAAAGCCCTTCTGCTCGCCTTTGGAGGAAAAATAATCCGGCTCACCGGCGAAACGGTCCTTGAAGTCGTATTTGGTGTTGAAGATGAAATCGAGGTCTTCGTAGAGGTTGATGACCGGCGGCGCATTCGTCACCGCGACGTAGCGCGCCGGCTCGCGCCCCGATCCGTTGAAATGCTGGTGATGACAATTCAGCGGGATCGCGAACAGCGCGCCTTCCTTCCATTCGAATGTGATCCGCGCGCCGGCATCGTTCCAGACCGTGGACGAGCCGCGGCCGCCGAGCACGAGAACCATCTCTTCGTATAATTGCCGGTGCGGCGCCAGACTCTTGCCCGGCGGAATCTCCATCACGTAACAGTCGTTCGAGGTGCGCGAGGCGTCGTGGTTGAGAAACACGGCACTGCCGCCGCGGCGCGCCCATGGCTTGAGCGCCACCGTGCGCAGATTGCGGACATAGAAGGACGGAATGATATCGAGCCCTTCGGCCTTGACCCATTGGGTGTACGGCGTTTCCTTCTCGGTCTTGAACTTGCTGGCCAGCTCGTCGGAAACGAGCGCATTCTTTTTGGCGGTCTCGGCCATTGGGCATTCCTTATATGTGTTGATCTAAAATCGCGCAGATCGGCCGCAAAATCCAGATAGCTCCTAGACTCTATGCTTATGATGCGCGTGAGCGTGGCTGTGGTCGTGATGGCCGTGCTCCTGCGGATGTTCATGCTCATGGTCATACGCATGATCATGCTCGCGGTGATGCAGACGTTGCCGCGGCCGCGGACCGCGCGGGTCTTCGCTGAACACCAGCGATTTGATCGTGACCGGCACGGTGTAGGACGGCATGCGGATCCGGCCGAGATCGATATAGTCGAAGTCCCACAGCACCACGCCGTCGATGACCAAAAGATCGCCGCCAATGTGGCATTCGTCGCGAAGAAGATGTCCGAGCGTGTGCGCCACGTCGCCGTCCAGCATGATGTAGAGCGGCAAGCGTTTGGCAATCCGTTCCGCGAGGCCGCGCTTGATCCCTTTGGCGAAAGCGGCAAGCCGCGGGTAGGACGGCGGACCGCTCCAGCGCAAGGCGAGCGCGATGTCGCGGTCGGTGTCGTCAAGGTCGAACGCAGTGATGTGATTGCGGATCGCGTGCGCGAGGTCGTCCGGATCGATCCGCTCGGCACAGACAAACGGCGGCAGCAGCACCTGCAGATTGCGGCGCGGCAATAACTTGCCAGGCGCGGAGATGTAGCTGGTATTGCCGGAAAGCTGCACGCTGTATTCGGAAGCGCCGAGCGCGGTGGCGCGAATGCACTCGCCGGCCGGCAGCACCGGCCAGGGCAAGGCGCCGCCGGCAATGCGCGCGCGAATGGCGTGGCCG
>JBAQBC010000371.1:0-5650 GCA_049286035.1 Xanthobacteraceae bacterium | reverse complement strand
ATGCTGCGCTTCTCCTTCTGATGCTTGGGGCCCGTACAACGGTGACCCCGTTTCACCATCAGCCTGAAGCGCAGCACCCAAAAATCTTTCAGCTATCCACAAGCCGCCGGCCGATTACCCCATCTTTACCCTCAATAGCGGACATTCCTCGCCTCCACCACGATGTCAGCTTCAGGCCAAAAGCCGACTCATGCGCCGCAGTGCATGTTCTCAATGGTGATCACGGCTTAGCTTTGTGAAGTTCGTCAGCAAGTGATCTGTCTGTGACCAACGGAACAAATTCCAGGGTCGCAAGTTCCCATCCTCGCGAATTTGCGATTCGCGGTTGCGCTGGGAAACGGGATAAACTTTGCTCGAGGGTGGACGCCGAATTTAGTGTTCGGGAGGATGAGTATGATTGCGCTGGCCATTAACGGAAAATCGTACAATGTCGATGTCGAGTCCGATACGCCCTTGCTCTGGGTATTGCGCGACACGATAGGACTCACCGGCACGAAATACGGTTGCGGGATCGCCCTTTGCGGTGCCTGCACCGTGCACATCGACGGCGTCGCCACGCGCTCGTGCCAAGTACCCGTCGGTACCGTCGGCTCCAAGAATGTCACTACGATCGAGGCCTTGGCGCAGAACGGCACGCTGCATCCGGTGCAGAAGGCCTGGCTCGACCTCGACGTGCCGCAATGCGGCTATTGTCAGAGCGGAATGATCATGGCGGCCGTTTCGCTGCTCAAGCAGAAGCCCAAGCCGACCGACGCCGATATTGACGCAGCGATGACCAACATCTGCCGCTGCGGAACCTACCAACGCATCCGCGCCGCGATCCATGCGGCGGCCGACAACGCGTAAGGAGGCGCAGCCATGACATATAAGCCAGAGTTTAATCGGCGTTCCTTCATGGTCGGCGCGACCGCAGCAGGCGCTGGATTCGCACTCGGCTTGAGCCTGCGGTCCGAGTCCGATGTAGTTTACGCCGCGGATGGTTTGCCGGAAGTCAATGCCTGGGTGGTTATCCGGCCTGACGAGACGGTCCTTATTCGCATCATGCGGTCGGAAATGGGACAGGGCTCGCTCACTGGTCTTGCGCAACTCGTTGCCGAGGAGCTCGACTGCGATTGGTCCAGAGTTACGACCGAATTTCCGACACCCGGTGAGAACCTCGCACGCAATCGCGTATGGGGCGAATCCAACACGACCGGCAGCCGCGCGATCCGTGAGTCGCATGAATACGTCCGCAGGGGCGGCGCGACCGCGCGGATGATGTTGATCCAGGCCGCCGCCAACGCATGGAACGTGCCGGCTTCCGAGTGCGGCGCGACCAATGGCGTGATCACGCATCAGTCGTCCGGCCGCTCGGTCAGTTACGGTAAAGTGGCGGACGCAGCCGCCAAGCTCACGCCGCCGTCGGACGTGGTGCTCAAGTCCGCGAAGGATTGGAAGATTGCCGGCAAGCCGCTGAAGCGGCTCGACACGCCGGAGAAGCTTATCGGCAAGACCACATATGGCATCGATGTCCGGTTGCCGGGAATGCTCTACGCGGCGATCTCGGCATGTCCGGTCTTTGGCGGAACGCTCAAGAGCTACGACGAGGCGAAGGTGCGCGGCATGCCCGGCGTCAAGCACATCGTGCGCGTGGGCGACGACGCTGTCGCGGTGGTGGCGGATTCGTGGTGGCGAGCAAAGACAGCGCTCGAAGCGCTGCCGGTCGCATGGGATGAGGGCAAGAATGCCAAAGTCAGCAGCGCCACCATCGCGGATTTCCTCAAAGAGGGTCTCGACAGCGATCAGGCTACCGTCGGCAATCAGGCGGGCGACGCACACGCTGCTTTGGCCGGCGCCGCGAAAGTGGTGGAAGCGCTGTACGTCTTTCCCTACCGCATCCACGCCACCATGGAGCCGATGAACGCCACAGCGCTGTACACATCCGATCGCTGCGAAGTCTGGGCGCCGACACAAAATGCCGAGGACAGTTTGAGGGCGGCGGCGCAGGCGGCCGCTCTGCCGCTGGAAAAATGCGATCTGCACAAGACCTTCGTCGGCGGCGGATTTGGTCGGCGCGGCGCGCCCACCGACTATGTGCGCCAAGCTGTAACCGTCGCCAAAGCGATGCCGGGCACACCGATCAAGCTCCTGTGGTCGCGCGAGGAAGACACCACGCACGACTCGTATCACCCCATCTCGCAGTGCCGAATGCGAGCCGCGCTCAACGCCGAGAACCAATTGATCGGGCTGCATGTGCGCATTTCCGGACAATCCATATTGGCAACGGTCAATCCGACACGGATGCAAAACGGCAAGGATCCGCTTGCCTTCCAAAGCCTCAATCCCAGCGGCGCCGAGGGGGCATTCGGCTACAACGTGCCCAACTTGCTGATCGACCATGCAATGCGCAATCCGCATGTACCGGCGGGCTTCTGGCGCGGCGTCAACAGCAACCAAAACGCGTTTTATGTCGAATGCTTCATGGACGAAGTGGCGCACGCTGTCGGCGATGACCCATTCGCCTTTCGCTTGAAATACCTCAAGCCCAAACATGCCGCGGTGTTGAAGGCTGCGGCAGAGAAGGCAGGCTACGGTACGCCGGCGCCGCAAGGCATCTACCGCGGCATCGCGCAGGTCATGGCCAATGCCAGCTACGTTGCGGCCTGTGCCGAGGTTTCGGTCGATAAGGGACGCGTGAAAGTGCACCGCCTGGTCGGGGCCACCAATTGTGGTCACGCGGTCAATCCGGAGCAGATCGCTCGCCAGGTCGAGGGCTCGTTCGTCTACGGCTTGTCATCACTATTGTACGGTGAATGCACGGTGCGCGACGGCCGCATCGAGCAGACTAATTTCCATGACTGGGAGGTGATGCGTCTCGAGGCGATGCCGAAGGTCGAGACCGTGGTCATGCCGGACGGCGAGTTCTGGGGTGGGGTCGGCGAGCCGACCATTTCGGTGGCTGCGCCCGCGGTTCTCAACGCCATCTTCGCCGCAACCGGCAAACGTATACGCACAGTCCCAATTAACAACATTGATCTGAGCGCCGCATAGCCAAATCGAAGGGACCGTCCGGGGGCCTCAACGACGTCGCCCATCAGCTCATCGCCCGACACAAGGGGACGATCTAACTACCCAGGTCATGGGCTCGGGTTCGAAGCGAATGTTGATCACGAGACAGGTCAATGTCCGCTATGGGTCATTTGCGGACATCAGCGCCGCGCCGAACCATGTCCGCTTTACCCCCAACAGCAGACATTCGGCAGCGCGATTGGGATGTCCGCTTTGTGCCAAAAGCGGACTCATGCAGTGCAGCAAAGTGTTGCCTACTCGAAGACCCCGTCGGCACGACCAAGCAGCGAAAGTGGGACTGTGATGCCGAGCGCCTTTGCGGTCTTCAGATTGAGGTGCAGCTCGAACTTTGCTGTCTGCTGCACCCGGCCGCTCTCCGCATTCCGCTGTGGCTTAAGCTCACCTACGTGCGGCCTGACCTAAACCAAGAGATTTTTGTAACGTCGGATATGGTGATGCATGAACCTGTCAAGTCCCGGCTCTATGGGGCTGGGGAGCTATCGGGCGTCGGGACGATGATCTGCGGGCTCAGGCTCCCTCCACCGGCTTCTGTGGCTGCGGACGGAATCGTGGCGTCGCTGAACGCCGGTCCGGTGATGGTGGCAAGACCGGGTATCGGCGCAATCGTCACGCTGTTGCCCAAGGCTTCGGTGGCCTCCGTGGTACTTGCCACTGCGTTACAGGCGCCCGTCGTAACTGACGTACCGAAGGAGGAAATAGCCGGGGCCGTCGCGCCGGGAGGACGCTGCGGGGCCAGCATCCCGGTCGTCGGGTCCGCGCTGCTTGCACTTACAGCGGTGCTCGGCGCTGCGGCGGCGATCCCTGTGGTGGGACATGGCATGACCGTGCCCATGGCGGCTCCCGAGATCGTGGCCGCGGTTCCTGGCATGAATTGGATCGCGCCCAGCGGGCTGGCGCCAGGCGTCGGTATGGTGCCCGGCACGCTCGATGTTGTGGGTGTGGTTGGTGATGTTATGCCCGACGCCGGAGCATTGCGCGTCGACGTGGTTCTAACCTGCTGCGCGAGCGTTGAGCTGCCGCCGAACAACACCATGGCCGCTGTGATGAGAACCAAGCTTCGCATTGGAGCCTCCTGCGCTTGACACACCAAATCGTTATCGCTGAGACGTCTGCATCGGCGCCGCCTGCGGCTGCACCTTGCTGCCGTCGGCGAGGGTAACCGCCGGCTTGAGAATCACCTCGTCGCCGGCCTTGATACCGTCACGCACCTCGACCTGTGTTCCGAAATCGCGCGCCACCGTCACCTTGTGGAAATGCGCGGTGCCATTGTCCACTACGGCCACCTGCGTGCCATCGCCATTGAAAACCAGGGCGTCGGCAGGCACCATGACGGCGGGAGTCTTGCGCGGGATGTGCAGCTCAATCGTCACATACATTCCCGGACTCAAGGCGCCGTCGGGGTTTGGAACGTCAACCTCGGTGAGCAACGTCCTGGTGCCGGGCGCCAATGCATGGGCGAAGCGCGTCACCTTGCCGGGGAACGTGCGGTCAGGAATCTCGGGTACGTGGACGACTGCATCGACTCCGGTGGCCACGCCGAACGCCGCGTCCTGCGGCACGTAGACCTGGGTGCGGATGACGTCGCTTTGCATCAACGTGAACATGAACGTGGTGCCGGACTGCACGAGGCTCCCTGTATCGACGTTCCGCTGGGTGATGATGCCATCAAAGGGCGCGACCACGCTCTGGTAGGCCTTTTGCTGACGAAGCACGCGGACCAGGGCCTCCTGAGCCGCGATGTTTGCTTGCGCAACCGCGACCGCCGCCTGTTGGGCATTAAGGGTCAGGCGGTCGGTGTCGCCCTGCTGAGGCGTCACCCATCCCTTCTTGACCAGGTCGCTGTCGCGATCGTTGGTGACCCGGGCAAGATCCCGGCTCGCCTGCGTCTGCTGCAACGTCGCCTGGTTCTGGCTAAGCGTGGCTTCTGCCTGAGCGATCTGGTGATCGAGTTCGGGAGCCGTAATCTGCGCCAGCAAATCGCCAGCCTTCACATGATCACCGATATCGACCTTGCGCGTCTCGATATAGCCGTTGGCGCGCGCAAAGATGTTCGCTGACGCGAATGCGAGCGTCGTCGCCGGTAGGGAGACGGTTATCTCGCTGCCGGCGGCGCGCAGCTTTGCGACGCGAACGGTCGGGACAAGGTCCCGCTGCCGCTCGGTGGTTCTCATGACCTGACGATCCAGCGCGTCATGCTGCGATGCGCCGTATGCGACGCCTACGGCGAGCGGCAACAGCACGCCTAGGCCGAGCAGCCAAAAGCCGCGTGGGCGAATGGCCTTATGACGTGGCGCCGGTCGTGCGCCGGCCGCCGGCTTGGGTTGGTCTTCGTCCTTCGGCGGCAAATGCTCGATGTCGATCGTTCGATTCACGTCGTTCATGTGATTTCCTCTTTGAATACTCCGTGGGCCGTCTTGCCGTCGTTGCCCTTGCGCAGCCGCGCGAACAGATACGGCACGACCAGCAGAGTCGTTGGAGTTGCGAACAGCAGGCCGCCGATGACCGCTCGCGCCAGTGCGGCGTTCTGCTCTTGACCGGGGCCGCCGATTGCCATGGGGATCATGCCGACGATCATCGCCGC
>JBAQBC010000370.1:0-4257 GCA_049286035.1 Xanthobacteraceae bacterium | reverse complement strand
GCACCTCCCCCTGAAAGGGGGAGGTCGGCGGCCGCAGGTCGCCGGGTGGGGCTCTCTTGCTCGCTGTGGGTGACCCCTCCCCGACGCGCTTCGCGCCGCAGCCGATGCTTCGCATCGGCGTCGTTTGAATCTACGGCGGCCGAAGGCCGCCTATCGCCTCCCCTTTCAGGGGAGCGAGAAGTCGCATCCGGCGCGGTGAACGGCGTCAGTCTCGCCAGCGGCGAAGTGTCGAGCCGCTCGCGCCATTCACCTTCGGCGAGATAGAGCCGGTCCGGCGGCAGCGGCTTGTACGGCGCGCCGCCGCCGTCTTTGCCGAGCGCGTCCTTGCGCGCCTGATAATAGTCGGCGATCTGCGCGAGCCGTTCATGCGCGGCTTCGTCGGCGAGCGGTTCCACCGCGAGCGGAGTCGCCGGTAGATAATCGAACAGCGTTTCGAGCCGGCGATGAAACAGCGGCAGCCAATGCTCCATGCCCGCGTGCTTGCGCCCCTCACTGACCGCTTCGTAGAGCGCATCGTCCGGCGCGGCCGCGCCGAATTCGGCGACATAGCCGGTGCGAAAGGCGCGAATGGTGTCGCTGGTGAGCGCAAACTCGGCGACCGGGACGAGATCGAGCGCATGCAGCTCGCTGGTGGTGCGCTGCGTCTCGGGATCGAAGCTGCGGATCGATTCCAGCGTGTCGCCGAAAAAATCGAGCCGAACGGGCGCGTCCATGCCGGGCGCGAACAGATCGACAATACCACCGCGCACCGCATAATCGCCGGCCTCGCGAACGGTGGCGGCGCGGTTAAAGCCGTTGAGCTCGAGCCATTGGATGATGTTTGCCATCGGCGCGACATTGCCGGGCGCGACCGAGAGCGATTGCTTCGCGATGACGGCGCGCTCCGGCACGCGCTGCAGGATCGCATTCACGGTGGCGAGGAGAACCGCCGGATGTTCGCGGCCGGTCACGCGGGCAAGGCGCGCGAGCGTCATCATCCGCTGCGCGACGACAGCGGGATGCGGCGAGACCCGGTCATAGGGCAAGCAATCCCAGGCGGGAAATTCCAAAACTTCGACATCGGGCGCGAAGAAGGCAATCGCGCGCGCGAGCGCCGCCATGCGCGGGCCGTCGCGGCAGATCACCGCCAGCGAAATTGGCGGCGGATTTTTGCCGGCGGCAATGGCGCGGGCGAGATCGGCAACGACGAGACCCTCGGCGCCGTCCGGCACGCCGGCGAGCGTGAGCGGCCGGCCGGCTTTGAGCCGCTCGGCCGGCGATTTGGCGAGCAATGGCGTGGCCGCGCTCATCGCTTGGCTTCCGGCCGCTTTTGGGCGCGGTTATGGAACGCGATGAGCTGGCGCAGCACCGGCGTGTCATGCTGCGCGGGGATGTCCTCGCTGCCGACGATCCACGCATAAAGTTCGGCATTGGGCACTTCGATCAGGTGCTCGAACTCGTCGAGCTCGGTCGGGTCGAATTTGTCGATGCACGCGTCGGCAAAGCGGCCGACGATCAAGTCCATCTCGCGCACGCCGCGACGCCAGGCGCGGAACAAGAGCCGCCGCCGCCGCTCGTCCAATCCTGCGCTGGTGCGTTCCGTCATTGCCTCAGCTCAACGCCAAAAGCCCGGACGGGGCCGGGCCGGGGGTATATAGAGGGCAATGAGGGGAATGTCAGCGCTTTCCTCCCCCACGATAGTGGGGGAGGGGCAATAGGCGGCTTCGCCGCCGTAACTTTAAGAACGCCGGCGCAAAGCGCCGGCTATGCCGAAGGGCGGTGGAAGGGGCGTGAGCTGATGACGCCCCCTCCACCATGCTTCGCATGGTCCCCCTCCCCCGCTACGCGGGGGCGGATGATTCATTCTCGCGCACCAAATACGTGAAATGCGTCCAGCCGTTCTCAATCCGCTCTTTGCGTCGCTCTCCTCGCTTCCCGGGATCGGGCCGAAGCTGGAAAAGCTGTACGCGCGGCTCTTCGGCCGCGACAACGAGCCGGCGCGCCTCATCGACCTGTTGTTTCATCTGCCGACCGGCTTCGTCGACCGCCGCAATCAGCCGACCTTAAGTGAAGTGACGCCGGACACCGTCGTCACCGTCGCGGTCACGATCGACAAACATCGGCCGCCGCCCCCGCACCGGCCGCGCGCGCCTTACAATATCGAGGCAAGCGACGACACCAACACGCTGACCATCACCTATTTCAATGCGCGCAAGGACTACCTGCAAAAGCTCTTTCCGGTCGGCGAAGTCCGCTACGTGTCCGGCACCGCCACGCTCTATGACGGCCATTTGCAGATGGTGCATCCCGACCGCGTCGTCGACGCGGAGGGATTTGCGCACCTGCCGCTCCTCGATCCGGTCTACCCGCTGACGGAAGGCTTGCACCCCAACCAGCTGCGCAAGGCGATCGATGCGGGCTTGGAGCGGCTGCCAGCGCTCGCCGAATGGCAGGACCGTGACTGGCTGTCACGCAACGCGTACCCGGATTTTGCCGAGGCGCTGCGCAGGCTGCACCGGCCGCAATCGACGGACGATTTATTGCCGGAAAGCGCGGCGTGGTCGCGGCTCGCTTACGATGAGTTCCTCGCCGGGCAGCTCGCGCTCGCACTCCTTCGCGCGCATATGCGCAATCGCGGCGGCCGCGGCAGCGCCGCCGAAGGACGATTGCGCGGCCGTATCATCGCCGCGCTGCCCTACGGGCTCACCCCGTCGCAGCAGCGCGCGGTGACCGATATCGTGGCTGACCTCGCGCAGCCGCAGCGCATGCTGCGGCTTCTGCATGGCGATGTCGGCTCCGGCAAGACGGTGGTCGCGCTCCTTGCCGCCGCCAATGTGATCGAGGCCGGCCGGCAGGCGGCGTTCATGGCGCCGACCGAAATTCTGGCGCGGCAGCATTTTGGCACCATTGCCCCTTTGGCGCGCGCCGCCGGCATCCGGCTTGCTATTCTCACCGGCCGCGAACGCGGGCGCGAGCGCGAGGATATTCTCTCAAGCCTCGCCGTCGGCGAGATCGATCTCATCGTCGGCACGCACGCGCTGTTTCAGGAACATGTCACGTTCCATGATCTGGCGCTCGCGATCGTCGACGAGCAGCACCGTTTCGGCGTGCATCAGCGCCTGGCGCTGGCGCGCAAGGGCGAGGCCGTCGATCTTCTGGTGCTCACCGCGACGCCGATCCCGCGCACGCTTGTGCTGACGTATTTCGGCGACGTGGACGTCTCCGAACTGCGCGAGAAGCCGGCCGGGCGGCAGAAAATCGACACCCGCGCGGTGCCGCTGGAGCGGCTATCGGAAATCACCGACGCGGTAGCGCGCGCCCTCAAAGCCGGGCGCCAAGTCTATTGGGTCTGCCCGCTGGTCGAGGAATCCGAAAGCGTCGATCTCGCCGCAGCCGAGGAGCGCTTCAAGATATTGCAGAAGCGCTTCGGCGAGGCCGCCGATCTGGTCCACGGCCGCATGCGCGGACCGGATAAGGATCGCGCCATGGAGCGCTTCGCCAAAGGCGAGACGCGGCTCCTGGTCGCCACCACGGTGATCGAAGTCGGCGTCGACGTGCCGCAAGCGAGCGTCATGGTGATCGAACACGCCGAGCGCTTTGGCCTGGCGCAACTGCACCAGCTGCGCGGGCGCATCGGCCGCGGTGCCGAGCGCTCGACTTGTATCCTGCTTTACAAATCGCCGCTCGGTCCGACCGCAAAAGCGCGGCTCGCCATTTTGCGCGAGACCGAGGACGGCTTCCGCGTCGCCGAGGAGGATTTGCGCCTGCGCGGCCAGGGCGATCTTCTTGGCGTGCGTCAAAGCGGCGTGCCGGGCTTCCGCGTGGCGCGGATCGAAGCGCATGCCGCGTTGTTGCCGGCGGCGCGCGACGATGCGGCGCTCATTTTAACGCGCGATCCGAAATTGCAATCGCCGCGCGGGCAGGCGTTGCGGCAATTGCTTTATTTGTTCGCGCGCGACGAAGCGGTCGGCCTGGTCAGCGCGGGGTGACCTGAATTTTCCCCGGCTGCGAGCAATGTACTCATAAAATTGCGTCGGCCAATGTCCGCTTTCGGGGGCAAAGATGGGGTAATCGGCCGGCGGCTTGTGGATAGCTGAAAGATTTTTGGGTGCTGCGCTTCAGGCTGATGGTGAAACGGGGTCACCGTTGTCCGGGCCCCAAGCATCAGAAGGAGAAGCGCAGCATGGACTATTTTGCTGGATTGGACGTTTCGGTCAAGGATACGAGCGTCTGCATTGTGGATGAGGTGGGCAAGATCATAAGGGAAGTGAAGGTAGC
>JBAQBC010000369.1:0-2533 GCA_049286035.1 Xanthobacteraceae bacterium | reverse complement strand
TCGTATTCGCGCAAAATTCGGATCGAGGACCAGATAAAAGTCAGGCCTAAGAAGGCGATGACGACGGCGACTATCAACGGCATGACGGTGCTCCCTGTTTCTGCGATCGGCGCACTTACGCCGGCCGAATGTCTTGGACGCGCAGGACGAGACCGTCGCGGCCGACGATCTTGACCCGGCTGCCGGCGGTCAGCGCAGCGTCCGAGCGCGCCAGCCAGATTTCACCCTTGACCCGCACCCGCCCCTCGCCGTCCTGCCAGGATACCGTCTCGCCCTCGGCGCCGATCAGCGCCTCATGCCCGGTCACGACCGGCCGCCGGCGGCGCAATACGACGGCGAGCGCTAACAACAAGAGCGCCGCGCTGCCGAGCGCAGTGACGGCGACCACGCCATGGGACAAGGAAAAGCCCGGCACCTGCGCCGGAAACATCATCACCGCGCCGATGACAAAGGCGGCGATGCCGCCGACCCCGAGCGCGCCGAAGGCGCCGATATGGACTTCGGCGATCATCAGCGCGACGCCAAAGAGGACGAGCGCCGCGCCGGCGTAATTGATCGGCATGAAGGCGAGCGCGTAGAAGGCGACGACGAGACTGATGGCGCCGATCAGGCCCGGAGCGACTGCGCCCGGATTGAAGAACTCGAAGATCAGGCCGTAGACGCCGATCAGCATCAGGATGAAAGCGACGTTCGGATTGGTGACCAGCATGAGCAGCTCGGTCTGCCAATCCGGCGGGCGGGTCTCGACTTCGAGACCGGCGGTGGCGAGCCGGGCCGGCTTGCCTGCAATCGTGACCTCGCGGCCGTCGATCTTGCGCAGGAGATCGGGAACATCATCGGCGATCACGTCGATGACATGAAGCGAGAGCGCCTCGGAGGCCGGCAGGCTCGCGGCGGAACGCACCGCGTCGGCGGCCCAATCGGCATTGCGGCCGTTGAGCACGGCGAGGCTGCGAATATACGCGATCGCGTCGTTGATGATTTTGCGGGTCTCGGTGTCCGCCGATTCTCCCGGTTTGGCGTCTTTCTGGTCCTTCTGCGATTTCTGATCGGACGGAAACAGCGGGCTACCGCCGAATTGGACCGGCGTCGCAGCGCCGATATTGGTGCCGGGCGCCATCGCCGCGATCGGGCTGGCATAGGCGATATAAGTGCCGGCGCTGGCGGCGCGCGCGCCGTTCGGCGCGACGTAAGTCACAACCGGCACCGGCGAAGCGAGAATAGCACTGATGATCTGGCGCATCGAAGTATCGAGCCCGCCCGGCGTGTTCATCCGCAGAATGATGAGGCGGGCGTCGCTCGAACGCGCGGCATTAAGTTCGCGGGCGATGTAATCGGCGATCGGCGGGCCAATAGCGCCGTTAATCTCGAGCACGATGGCGCGTTCGGCCGCGGCGGCAGGCGTCGCCGGCAGCGCAAGCCCGATCAACGCCGCGCAGGCGGTCATGGCTCGCAACACCGAAGCCAGACGCTGACGCATCACGAGCCTTGTCATGAACATTGCCTCGGACCGCCTGGACAGCCACGGATGGCCTTGACTACGCGGTCTTTAGTTTCACACTTCCCGCGCTACCACGACACCCGCGGAATAGCCTATATGAAGCGTACAACAGTCCTGAACCGGCGTGAATTCAGTCGATTTTGCGCAATCGCGGGCGCGTGCGTGATGACGCCAGATGCATCGGCTTTTGGCCAATCGAGCAATGCGACACCAGGCGGCCCACGCACCGTGAAGCTCCGCGACGGCCGCAGCGTGCCGGCGCTGGGACAAGGCTCGGCGCGGCTTGCTCACGGCAGGCATCCGCAAGCCGAGGAAGAAGCAGCCTTGCGCACCGGCATCGATCTCGGCATGACGCTGATCGACACCGCGGAATTATACGGCTCCGAGGAATTGATTGGCCGCGTCATAGCCGGCCAGCGCGACCGCGTATTCCTGGTCTCCAAAGTGTGGCAGAGCCACGTGGCCGGCGACGGCATCGCGCGGGCCTGCGCGGCGAGCCTTAAGCGGCTCAAGACCGATCACCTCGACCTCTATCTCTTGCACTGGCCGAACGGGGTCAGCGATTTCGCCCACGTCGTGACGGCGTTTGAAGATCTGCGCGCGGCAGGGAAGATTCGTGCCTGGGGCGTGTCGAACTTCAAAGTCGGCGACATGGAAAAATTATTCCGCATTCCTCAAGGCGATCGCTGCGCGATGAACCAAGTGCCTTACAGTCTCGACGATCGCGGCATTGAACGCGATCTTCTGGCGTGGTGCGAACGGCACGACGTCCCGGTGATGGCCTACTCGCCGCTTGGCGGCCCCGGCAGCTCGTTGTTAGGCAATCCGGCGCTGGCGCGTATCGGCGCGGCACACAACTGCTCGCCGGCCGCGGTGGCGCTGGCTTGGACCATGCGCGGGGGCCACGTCATTGCGATTCCGGAATCGGGCTCCGTCGCCCATGTCAAAGAGAATGCGGTGGCGCTGTCGTTGACGCTCACGCCACAGGAGCTGAAAGATTTGGACGCCGCGTTTCCGCCGCCGGGGCGTTAA
>JBAQBC010000368.1:0-4680 GCA_049286035.1 Xanthobacteraceae bacterium | reverse complement strand
GGCGGTTTGATGCATTCCGCGCCTGGGTGATCGCCCACTTGCCGAACGACCGTCGCGTGGTTCTGGTGGTGGTCGGCTTCTGCTTCGGCGCCTTGCTGGAGGGGATTGCGGGGTTTGGCACACCGGTCGCCATTACCAGCTCACTGCTGATCCTGGTGGGCTTTCCGCCGCTCGAAGCGCTGGTGTTCGTGCTCATCTTCAACACGGCACCGGTGGCATTCGGGGCGCTCGGTGTCCCGGTGACGGTGCTGGGGGCGGTGACTGGCCTGCCGGCGGCGGCGCTGGGTTCGATGATCGGGCGGCAGTTGCCGGTGATTGCATTGATACTGCCGTTCTATGTGACGGCGCTCTATGGCGGCTGGCGTTCCGTGCGTGCGCTCTGGCCGGCGCTGCTGGTCGCGGGCGGGAGCTTTGCCATTACACAGTTCGTGTCGTCCAACTTCATCGACTACGCGCTCACCGACGTGCTGTCCTCGCTCGGTTCACTGATCGCTACGCTACTTTTTGTCCAGTTCTGGCACCCGGTACCGGACCCCGGTTTCAAGATTGAGGCCACTTCCCTGGCGGGCGAGCGTCCGGCATCGGGCGTGCCTGCCTGGCAGGGTTGGCTTCCCTGGGTGATCGTATCGGTCGCCGTGATACTGTGGACCTCATTCAAGGTGGCCGCGGTCGGGCAGCAGAACATCCCGTGGCCGGGCCTGCATCAAGCGATCTCGATCACGCTGTACAACGACAAGCCGTACGGCGCGATCTGGGCCTTTCAGCCGCTCGGCACCGGAACGGCGATCCTGGTGGCGGCGGTCATCACAGCGCTCGTCGTGAGGTTGTCGCCGGCCGCGTTCCTGAGTTGTGTCGGACTGACCATCCGTCAGGCCTGGTTGGCGGTTGTCACCGTGATGCTGATCATTGGCCTTGCCTACCTGATGAACTACTCGGGCCTTGCCTATACGCTGGGCCAAGCGGCTGCTTCGACCGGGCATCTTTTTGTGCTGCTCTCGCCCTTCCTGGGCTGGGTCGCCGTGATGCTGTCGGGCAGCGACACGTCGGGCAACGCGCTGTTCGGAAATCTGCAGGTCGTCGCGGCGCGGCAGCTCGGTCTCGATCCCGTGCTGTTCGCCGCAACCAACTCGTCCGGCGGCGTGATGGGCAAGATGATTTCGCCGCAGAACATCGCGACCGGCGTCTCGGTGACCAAGATGGCAGGCCAGGAAGGCGTGGTGTTCGCACGCACCTTCGTGCACAGCATCGTGCTGACCATTCTGCTGGGGCTGCTGGTCGCTGTGCAGCAGTACCTGATCCCGGGTATCATCCCCAGCGTAGGCGCCGTCCATTAACCCAGAGCTAGGCGATGATGGTTCGTCGTATCGGACCTTTAAGCTGATTTCTGACACCATAGATCCGGATGATTTGCCGGCGTTGCGCTAAATCAAAGCGTGTCGTGGGCATTCGAGGAATTTGTCGCCTGCATTTGTCACGTGCGGTAATCGAGATGAACTATTTGGACCGTTTTGCCGTGCCGTCATTCCGCTCGCGTAATCTTCGGGCCATGGTGTCGTCGGCCCGGACGCCGCAGCGTGACCGCGCACCGGATGCCCTAGCGGCGGGAACGCCGCCGAAGCTGCGCGATGATCTTGTCGCGCTGCTTGGCGCCGACCGCGTGCTCAGCCGGCCGATCGATCTTATTCGGTTCGCCACCGATGCTAGTCCCTATCGTCTGTTCCCTAAAGTGGTCGTGATGGCCCGTGACGTCGACGACGTGCGCAAAGTGCTCGACTATGCTCGGCGAGAACACGAGACAGTGACGTTCCGCGCCGCGGGTACGAGCCTATCCGGCCAGGCGCAGGGCGATGGCATACTGCTCGACGTGAGGCGCCATTGGGGCGGAGTCAACGTCGAAGCAAATGGCCGGCGTTTGCGCGCGCGCCCCGGCACGATCTTATCGCGCGCGAATCTCGCCCTCCACGCCCATGGCTACCGGCTTGGGCCCGATCCGGCCAGCGCGTCGGCTTGCACGATCGGCGGCGTCATCGCCAACAACTCCAGCGGCATGTGTTGCGGCACGACGCAAAACGCCTACAAGACAGTGTCGTCGCTCGTGTTCATGCTGCCATCGGGAACGTTCATCGATACTGCTCGCGAAGATGCCGAGCAGCAGTTCGCCGCCGCCGAGCCCGCGCTCGCCACTGGTCTCATTGAGATCAAGCGCGAAATCGAATCTGAACCGGAACTCGTGGCACGCCTCCGCAAGAAGTTCAGCATTAAAAACACGACCGGATACCACATGGAGGCCTTCCTCGACGGCGCGACGCCGCTTGAGATCTTCCGCCGCCTCGTTGTCGGCTCGGAGGGCACACTGGCGTTTATTGCTGAGGCCGTTTTCGAGACAATTCCGGACGATCAATACCGGCTCACGTCGTTCATGATTTTTGCTGATATGTACGCGGCATGCGCAGCGGTGAAGCCGTTTGTTGATCACGGCGCGGCCGCAGTCGAGTTGGTCGATCGGGCGTCGCTGCGTGCGGTAGAGGGCAAGCCTGGGGTACCGGACCGCTGGAAAAGTTTGCCCGACAACGCGACCGCTCTGCTCGTCGAATTCCGTGCGCCGAGTGAGCTTGCCCGCGCCGAAGCCGCGCGTATCGCGAGTGCGACGTTGTCCGGCCTAACCTTGCTCGAGCCAGCGGAGTTCACGCAAGACCCGGTTCTTGCGGCGCAGTTTTGGAATGTGCGCAGCGGTCTGCTTGCGTCGGTCGGCGGAGCTCGCCCCTCGGGGTCATCGTTCATTCTGGAGGATGTGTGCTTTCCGCCGGAACGACTTGCCGATGGCGCGCTCGATCTGCAGGCCCTGTTCGCCAAGCACGGCTACACCGGAATCGTTTTCGGACATGCCTCGGCTGGCAACTTGCATTTTCTCATCACGCCTTTTCTCAACGATCCGAAGGAGGTCGCTCATTATGGCGCCTTCCTGCATGATATCGTCGAACTGGTGGTCGGAAAGTACGATGGTTCGCTCAAGGCCGAGCATGGCACTGGACGCAACATCGCACCTTACGTCGAACGGGAATGGGGCACGAGACTTGCCGCGCTGATGTGGAAGCTCAAGCGGCTCGCCGATCCTGACAACGTTCTTTCACCCGGTGTAATGCTGACGGACGACCGGGAAAGCCATCTCAAGAACCTGCAGACCGCACCCACGATCGAGGCGACCGTCGACCGCTGCATCCAATGCGGCTTTTGCGAGCCCGTCTGCCCGAGCCGCAATCTGACAACCACGCCCCGTCAGCGGATCGCGCTCCGCCGTGAAATGGCGCGACAAACCGAAGCCTCAAGAGTATCTGCCGGGATTCTCGCAGACTATGACTACGACGCCATCCAGACCTGCGCCGGCGATGGACTTTGTGGGATCGCCTGCCCGGTGGACATCAACACCGGGGTGCTGATGAAACATTTCCGCCATCTCCAACACGGGGCGCGCGCCGAGGAGGTCGCTGCAACGTTCGCGAGAAAGTTCGGCACCGTCGAGCGTCTCGCGCGTATTGCAGTCCGCGTCGCCGGCGCAACATCAAGGGTGCTCGGGGACCGATCGATCACAGCACTGACCAATATGGCCCGTGCGGTCGTGAGTAAGGACTTGATGCCTGGTTGGTTGCCGAACATGCCGAGCGCCGCCAAAGTAAAGCTGCCCAAAACGCGGCACGACAGCGCCGCGGGGGTCTATTTCACTGCATGCGTTAACCGGATCTTTGGCCGGATTCCTGGGCAGGAGAGCAAACGGTCGCTACAGGAAGCAATGATCGCAATCTCAGAGCGTGCCGGGATGCCGTTGTGGATCCCTGAGGATATCGGCGGCCATTGTTGCGCGACGATCTGGCACTCAAAAGGTTATATCAAGGGCAACGCAATAATGGCGAACCGCGTCGCAGAAAGCCTGTGGCGCTGGAGCGACAGCGGCAGGTTACCGATCATATGTGACGCAAGCTCGTGCTCGTTCGGGATTACCAGCGAAATTGTCGAGTATCTCACGCCAGAGAATCGCGAGCACCACGCGCAGCTGACGATCTTTGACTCGGTCGCCTGGGCACACGATCGGTTGCTGCCGAAGCTCGCAATTCGGCGTAAGGCCGCGTCGGCGGTTGTGCATCCGAGCTGCTCGATCAATCACCTCAAGCTTGCGAACAAGCTGCATGCGCTCGCCGATGCGATGGCCGAGGCGGCAGTGACGCCGACCGCTTACGGCTGTTGCGGCTTCGCCGGCGACCGTGGCTTCCTCCACAGTGAACTTACTCGGTCGGCGACGGCCGAGGAGGCCAAGGAGGTTTCCGAACGCAAGTACGATGCCTATCTAGGTAGTAACCGAACCTGTGAGATCGGCCTGAATCTCGCGACTGGCAAGGACTATGAATCGTTCGTCTATCTACTGGAGGAATTGACGCGCTGAACGATCCTCTTCGAACTACTACAGTGTGATCAAGCCGGACCCGTCACATCAAAAGTCGCTGCGCGGGCCGTGAGGCGAACGAAAATTATTTCAGAGTGCTGACATAAGCCGCAACCGCTTCGATCTGCGATTTGTTGAGGCTGTGCGCAACGGGACTCATGATTGCCGATGTGTCCGGGATTTTTGGATTTTGGCCGCGTTCTTTGCCCCAATTGACTAATTTGTCGATGACGTAGGGATAAAGC
>JBAQBC010000367.1:0-64237 GCA_049286035.1 Xanthobacteraceae bacterium | reverse complement strand
GCCGGCGGCGGCGTGGCGCGCCTTCGCCGGGTCCGGCAACTGGGGCAGCGGCAATCTCGGCTTCGGCCTCGAACTCGGCGTGTTCCGCCTCGCTTTCCTCGCCGCCAATCTCTTCGAGGTCGTCCTCTTCTTCCAGCGGCGCGACCGCGGCTTGGGCCCGCTCGGCAATCGCTTTTGCCGCCTCAGGCGTATGCACCTGTTCGCCACGATCGATGACAAAGGTCTGCGGCGCCCGAACGGTTTCGTCCGCGATGACCGTAATCGTGATGGCGAACCGATCTTCCAGCCCCCGCAAATGCGCACGCTTCTGATTGAGCACATAGAGCGCGACATCTGGGCGTGTGCGTGCGATGAGATTGTGCGTCGCGCCCCTTATCAGTTGATCTTCGAGCGCGCGCAGCACCTGCAGGGCCAGCGAGGAGACCGAGCGAACATGGCCGCTGCCGCCGCAATAGGGGCATTTCTCGGTTGAGCTTTCGAGCACGCTGGTGCGGATGCGCTGCCGTGACATTTCGAGCAGGCCGAAATGCGAGATGCGGCCGACCTGGATACGCGCGCGATCGTGTTTGAGACACTCTTTGAGCCGGCGTTCCACCGCGCGGTTGTTGCGCTTTTCATCCATGTCGATGAAGTCAATGACGATCAACCCGGCGAGATCGCGCAAGCGCAGCTGCCGCGCAATCTCGTCAGCCGCCTCCAAATTGGTTTTGAAGGCGGTGTCCTCGATATGATGCTCGCGAGTGGCGCGCCCGGAATTGACGTCAATTGCCACCAAGGCCTCGGCCTGGTTGAGCACGACATACCCGCCCGACCGCAGCTGCACAACAGGCGAGAACATCGCATCTAGCTGGTTCTCGACCCCGTAGCGCGACAACAGCGGCTGGCTGTCGGTGTAAAGCTTCACGTTCTTGGCATGGCTCGGCATGAGCATGCGCATGAATTCCTTGGCCTCATGGTAAGCGTCAGCGCCCGCGACCAGAACTTCGTCGATATCCTTGATGTAAAGATCGCGGAGCGAGCGTTTGACCAGCGAGCCTTCCTCGTAGACCAGTTTGGGAGCCGTCGATTTGAGCGTTAAGTCGCGCACCGTCTCCCACATCCGTAAGAGATATTCGAAATCGCGCTTGATCTCGATCTTGGTGCGGCTGGCGCCGGCGGTGCGCAGGATCACGCCCATACCCTCCGGCACTTCGAGGTCAGCGGCCGCTTCGCGAAGCCGTGCGCGATCATCCGGATTGGTGATTTTGCGGCTGATGCCGCCGCCCCGGGCCGTATTCGGCATCAGCACCGAGTACCGTCCGGCCAACGAAAGGTAGGTCGTCAGCGCCGCGCCTTTGGTGCCGCGCTCTTCCTTGACCACCTGCACCAGCATGACTTGGCGGCGCTTGATAACCTCCTGGATCTTATATTGGCGCCGAAAGCGCGGGGCGCGATCCGGGACTTCTTCCAATGCATCGGCGCCGCCGACGGATTCGACGACCTCTTCGGCCGCCTCTTCTTCCTCGCTATTGCCGTCCAACGGGCGCGCCTCGGCCGTAAACCTGGCGTCGTCGTTCTCGCTGGCTGGCGCAGATGCGGTGGCCTCCGCCTCTTCGATCGCAGCACGATCCTGCGCGTCGTCGCGGCTGGCCTCGTGCACTAAGCCGGCCTCGACCTCGTCGGCCGAGGTGCCGCCCGCCGGGCTTTCAAAGCTCGGCGCGGTCGTCTCCTCTGCCGATGCGCCGGTCAGGGACTCGGCCTCAGAGTCTTCGCTCGATTCGTCTTCGCTCGATTCCTCGGCGCCGGCGAATCCAGACGCGGACTGGTCCGGTTCGAGGATATCGCCGGCCAGCGGTTCGCCAGCGTCGCTCCGGATCACATCATCATCGCGGCGCGAACGGGCGGGTCCCCGGACCCGCCGAGGCACGCGCTCGACATCATCCACGGCGGCGCGCTGCGCGCGCTCTTCCTCGGCGATGAGAGCCTGCCGATCAGCGATCGGAATCTGATAATAGTCCGGATGGATTTCGCTGAAAGCGAGGAACCCGTGGCGATTACCGCCGTAATCGACGAAAGCGGCTTGAAGCGACGGCTCGACGCGCGTCACTTTCGCCAGATAAATGTTGCCCCTTAATTGCTTGCGGTGCGCAGATTCAAAGTCGAATTCTTCGACGCGGTTGCCGCGCAAAACTACCACCCGGGTCTCCTCCGGATGGGTCGCGTCGATGAGCATTTTGTTGGCCATTGGCAAATCTCATGGGGACCGTGCCCGCTCGCGTCGCGCCGCATCGGCGGGAGGCGAGAAAACCGGTCCGATTTTTGTTGAATGGAGCGGTCCGGAAGTTGCGAGCGCCGCAAGCATAGAAAGGCAGGCCATCGGCAAGCGATAAACGAACACTGCCGGGCCGTTTGGTGTAAACCTTGACTTGGGCCTCGAACATAAACTCCAAACCGCGACGAGACGGCAGCGCGGAGCGCGGCCGCGATTTCGCTAGATGCGGGCGATGCGGCGCGACGCCATTTAGCGGCTTTGCCGCTGTGAATGTGCGGCGCGCGCGGTCCGGGTCGTCCTCATCCCCACTGGCCTTGGCAGAGCTTTGCGTCGCTACGAATGCCGTATTTGTCGAACACATGATCGGCCTGAACATCTTCTCAACGAACGTCATGGCACTGCAGCGGATCGAAAGCAGCGTTTGCCCGGCCCCCGGATCGTTTTAAGGGAGCCGATATGGCGCACGCGCCGGAGGCCGTCACGCGAACTCAACCGGAACCTTTCATCGTCAGCATGCTCTTCTTACGGCCGGTGCCGCCGAATTGGCAAGTCGCCTGTGGGATTTACCCGCAGGTATGGCGGGTTTTGCCCTATTACTAGGGCTTTTCGCCCGGATAATTAGGTCCCGGTTAACTATGCCTGCCTAATGGGGTAGGAGGGCGGGATGAGGTCGGAGCCGATGGTCATCCAAGCCGTGCGCTTGGCCTTTTTCGGCGCGTTGATCGCCGGGATCGCATTGGCGGCAGGCGCGTCGGCGCCGGCTTCCGCCGATTCCTTTCCGGTGGCGACCGACGCCCGACTCGGCGGTGACGACGCCCAGACGCGTTTGGTGGTGGATCTTAGCCGCAAGATCGACCTGCACGTCTTTACTCTTGCCGATCCATACCGGGTCGTCGTCGACATCCCGCAAGTCACGTTTCGGCTGGCGCCAAAGGCCGGTGAGACCGGTCGCGGCTTGATCAAGGCGTTTCGTTTTGGGCTGGTGATGCCGGGTGGCTCGCGCATTGTGATTGACCTTGTCAAGCCGGCGCGAGTCGACAAAGCATTTGTCGTCGATCCGGCGGACGGTGCGCCGGCGCGCCTCGTGCTTGATTTGGTGGCGAGCGACCGTGAAAGCTTTTTACGCAAGATCGCTGTTGATCAGCGATTCGCGCACGCCCAGGCGCCGCCGTCGCACGAGCAGCAGTCTTCCTCCGGCGATGCCCGGCCGCTCATCGTGCTCGATGCCGGACATGGCGGGATCGATACCGGCACCAAGGGGCCGAGCGGGCAGATGGAAAAAGACATCGTGCTCGATTTCGCCAAGCGGCTGCGGGAAAAAATCGAAACTGCAGGCAAGTATCGCGTGCTGCTAACGCGATCGGACGACACCTTTGTGCCGCTGGCGGAGCGGGTGCACTTCGCGCGCGAGGCTGGCGCTGCCCTGTTCATATCGATCCACGCCGATTGGCTGCCGCGAAGGGAAGGGGATGCGCAGGGCGCCACGGTCTATACGCTCTCCGAAACCGCGACCGACCCCGCCGCCGCGCGACTTGCCGAACAGGAAAACCGCGCCGACGTGATCGCAGGAGTTGACCTCAAAGAGCAGCCGGATGACGTCGCCGGCATCCTGATCGACCTGGCGCAGCGCGAGACCAAGACCTATTCGGTTCAATTCGCCAATAAACTGGTTGGGATAATGAAGCGAACCGCTCGGTTGCACAAAGAGCCGATCAAGTCGGCAGGTTTTCGTGTATTGCGCGCGCCTGACGTGCCCTCGGTCCTGGTCGAACTCGGGTACGTGTCAAACAAAGAGGATTTGCAATCGCTGTTGTCGGACAGCTGGCGAGATCACACGGCGGATGCGATGGCGTCGGCGATTGATGGCTATTTTTCCGATCATCTGGCAGGGGCCCGCGCCGGGGCTAATTGAGGGCGAAACTCCACCGGTTCATGTGGCGTAACGGCCTCAGTTTGAACAAAAAACCGAGCGACGACATGAGCAGGACGGAACGAGCTAGCAGGTGGGGGCCATTGCTGTCACACTCCGCCACAGCGGCGGCGCGAAGAAGCTTATTGTTGTGTGGCCTCTGCCGCCAACCGGCCCGCTGGCCGCGGGGGCGCCGTAGATGAGTTTGGCTCAACCGAAATTTACTGAATGAGATTGGTGCCGCGGTGAAACTGCTCTTGCGCTTTCTCGGCTTCCTATTTGCGGTCGGTACCATTTTTTTCATCGTCGGCGTCGCGGCGACGGCGGGCCTGTTGTGGCATTTCTCCAAGGACTTGCCCGATTATTCGCAGCTTAAGGATTATGAACCGGCGGTGATGACACGCGTCCACGCTGGCGACGGCTCGTTGCTTGCGGAATATGCCAAGGAGCGACGGCTCTATCTGCCGATTCAGGCCGTTCCGAAGCTTGTCATCAATGCTTTCGTCGCCGCCGAGGACAAGAATTTCTATCAGCATCCCGGTGTCGACATTTACGGCATCGCCCGTGCCGGCATGCTCTACATCGAAAATTATGGAACCGGCCGCCGGCCGCAGGGCGCCTCCACCATTACCCAACAGGTCGCCAAGAATTTTCTTCTGACCAACGAACTGTCGTTTCAACGCAAGATCAAGGAAGCGCTGCTGGCGCTGCGTATCGAGCGCACCTATTCGAAGCAGAAGGTCCTCGAACTGTATCTCAACGAAATTTATCTCGGCTTCGGCGCCTACGGCGTAGCTGCGGCATCGCTGTTGTATTTCGACAAATCGGTGCACGAGCTGACGATTGCCGAGGCCGCTTACCTTGCCGCTCTGCCGAAGGGCCCGAATAATTACAATCCGTTTCGCCGGCACGATGACGCGGTGGGCCGTCGCAACTATGTGATCGATCGCATGGCGGAGGACGGCTACATCACCACCGCCCAAGCCGAAAAAGCCAAGAAGGATCCGTTGCAGGTTACCGTTCGTCCGACCGGCGCTCACATTTTCGCGGCCGAATATTTCGCCGAGGAAGTGCGGCGGTATCTCTATGAGAAATACGGCGAGAAAAAACTCTACGAAGGCGGGCTGTCGGTGCGAACCACGCTCGATCCCAAACTGCAGGTTTTGGCGCGCAAGGCGATGATCAATGGACTCGTCAATTTCGACGAAGGCCAAGGTTATCGCGGTGCGATCACCACGATCGATACCGGAGGCGATTGGGGCGTCAAACTTGCTGAGGTGAAGTCGCTTGACGATATCGATCCGTGGCGGCTCGCTGTCGTGCTGCAGGTCGACGATCAATCCGCCCGCGTCGGGCTGCAACCGCCGCGCGACCCTGGGGGCGCTGTCGTCAAGGATCGCGAAGTCGGTCTGGTAACACTCGAGGGCGTCAAGTGGGCGAAACCGGCCAGCGGTCCCTCGAAGCCTATTCAGAAAGTCAGTCAGGTGCTCTCGGCCGGAGACGTGATCTACGTCTCACCGTTGGAAGCGCAGGGCCAGTACCGGCTGCGGCAAGTGCCGGAGATTTCCGGCGCCTTGGTGGTGATGGACCCCCATACCGGCCGCGTGCTCGCGATGGTCGGCGGATTTTCATTCGATCAAAGCCAGTTCAACCGCGCTACGCAGGCCTTGCGGCAGCCCGGCTCGTCGTTCAAGCCGATCGTCTATGCCGCGGCGCTAGATAACGGCTACACGCCGTCCACCATTGTGATGGACGCGCCGATTGAAATCGACATGGGTGCCGGCGGCGGCATCTGGAAGCCGGAAAATTACGGCGGCAAGTTTTTCGGACCCTCAACTCTGCGTTTTGGTCTCGAACAGTCGCGCAACGTCATGACGGTGCGCCTGGCGCAGGACCTCGGCATGCCGCTTATCGCCGAGTATGCGAAACGCTTCGGCGTCTATGACGAGTTGCCGCCATATCTGTCATACGCGCTGGGTGCCGGCGAAACCACCGTGCTGCGCATGGTCACCGCTTATTCGATGTTCGATAACGGCGGTCGACGCGTCATCCCAACCTTGATCGACCGCATTCAGGATCGCTACGGGCATACCATCTACAAACACGACCAGCGTGAATGCGTCGGTTGCGACGCCAGCAAGTGGGACAATCAGGTCGAGCCGACGCTGATCGACCGGCGCGAGCAGGTCATCGATGCAATGACGGCCTATCAGATCACCTCGTTGATGGAAGGCGTCGTGCAACGCGGCACGGCGACCGTCGTGCGCGAAGTCGGCAAGCCGATTGCGGGCAAGACCGGCACGACCAATGACGAGAAGGATGTCTGGTTCATCGGCTATTCGCCCGACATCGTTTGCGGCGTCTATATGGGCTTCGACAAGCCGCGCCATATCGGCCGGCTCGCCACCGGCGGGCATCTCGCCGCGCCGATCGTCAAGGATTTTCTCAAAGTGACGCTTGCGGACAAGCCGCCGATTCCCTTCAGCGTTCCGCCCGGAATCAAGCTGATCCGGGTCGAGGCCAAGTCCGGGATGCGCGCCGGTCCGGGCGATACCAAAGTGATCCTGGAAGCGTTCAAGCCCGGCACCGCGCCGCCCGATTCCTATTCGGTGATCGGCGCCGACACCGCCAACGGCGTGCCGACCGCCGGTTCGCCGGATGGCGGGAGTGTCGTGCGTACCGGCACCGGGGGGCTGTACTGACAACAGGCAACAGGTGGTGGTTATCAGCCATCAGCCCTGACCGTTGACACCTGCTGCGTGACATCTGATATCTGCCTCCTGATATGCGCTCCGAAATCGAAGCTGTTGTCGCCGAAATCAAGCAGTCACTGACGCTGCTGAGGAGGCATCTTTGACCTCGACAAGGCGCGCGCGCGGCTTGCCGAACTAAACCGGCAAGTCGAAGACCCCAATCTTTGGAACGATCCGCAGCGTGCGAGCCGGCTGATGCAGGAGCGCACCGCGCTCGACGAGCAACTCACCGCCTTGGGGCGGATGGAGCAGGAGCTCGACGACCAAGTTACGCTGATCGAGCTTGGCGAGAGCGAGAACGACCCGAAGACGATTGTCGAGGCGGAAGCCGCTCTGCGCAAACTCAAAGGCGAAGTCTCGCGCCGCGAGCTCGAAGCGCTGCTATCGGGCGAGGCTGACAGCAACGATTGCTATCTCGAAGTCCATGCCGGCGCCGGGGGCACCGAGAGCCAGGATTGGGCCAACATGCTTTTGCGCATGTATGTGCGTTGGGCCGAACAGCACGGCTTCAAGATCGAATATATCGAGGAGACCCAAGGCGAAGAGGCCGGCATCAAGTCGGCGACGGTGGAAATCAAAGGGCGCAATGCCTATGGCTGGCTGAAGACGGAAAATGGCGTGCACCGCCTGGTCCGCATCTCCCCGTTCGACTCCAATGCCCGGCGGCACACCTCCTTCGCCAGCGTCACCGTCTATCCGGTGGTGGACGACCGCATCAATATCGATATCAAGGAATCGGACGTGCGGGTCGACACGATGCGCGCGGGCGGCGCCGGTGGGCAGCACGTCAATAAGACTGAATCCGCAATTCGCCTGACTCACATTCCCACCAATATCGCCGTGGTCTGTCAGAACGACCGCTCGCAGCACCGCAATCGCGCCCAAGCTTGGCAGATGCTGCGCGCCAAGCTCTACGAGCGCGAATTAGAAAAGCGGGAGCAGAAAGCTGCCGCCGAGCAGGCGGCCAAAACCGATATCGGCTGGGGCCATCAAATTCGCTCTTACGTGCTGCAGCCCTATCAAATGGTCAAAGATTTGCGCACTGGCGTTTCGACCTCGAACACCGCGGCAGTGCTCGACGGCGATATCGATCAGTTCACTCAGGCGGCGCTGGCGCAAAAGGCGTTCGGCACCGGACCGAAACACGTCGAGGACGTGGAGTAGGGACCCGCGTTTTTTCGATGAGTGGAGGGGGTGGTCATGGGGCTTTCGCGTCGTAGAACATTGCAGCTGGCCGCCGCCGCCGCGGTTGCGCCTTTTGGCCGACCGGCGCTTGCGAATACTTATCCGTCGCGCGTGGTGCGGCTCTTTGTCGGTTTTCCTCCGGGCGGCGGAGCGGATTTGGCGACGCGCATCGTCGCCAATGGTCTGTCGGAGCTTTGGCACCAGCAGGTCGTCGTCGAGAACAGACCTGGAGCCGGGGCCAGAATTGCGCTCGACACCGTGGCGCACGCGTCCGCCGACGGCTACATCATGCTGCTCGCTCCTGGATCGCCTTTGGTTCAGCCTTTATTGTTTTCCACGCTGACCTTCGATCCCGCAGCCGACCTGACGCCGGTTTCGCTGGTCGGCACCTATCCCAATATCATCGTCGTCCCGAACTCCTCGCCGTTCCAGAAGCTTGAGGATTTGATTGCTCACGCCAAGGCCAATCCCGGCACAATGAGTTGGGGCTCGCCTGGGATCGGCTCGGTGCCGCATCTCGCCGGCGAATTGTTCAAGCACCGGGCGAGCATCGAGATAACCCATGTGCCATATCGTGGCGCCAATCAGGGACTGATGAGCGATTTCCTCGCTGGCCGGCTCGATTTGATGTTCAACACCACCGGCTCGCTTCTGGAACCGGTCCGCGCGAAGCAGGTCCGCGGTCTTGCCGTCACCAGCGCCACGCGTTTTCCGGACGAACCGGAATTGCCGACCGCCGCCGAGTCAGGCGTGCCCGGTTATGACGCGTCGTCTTGGTATGCGATTTACGTGCCGGCGAAGACACCTGCGGATATCATTGCCAAGGTCAATGCCGATATGGCTGCGGTGCTAAACGACGCCGCGATCAAGGACAAATTCAAGCTGCTCGGTGTGTTTCCGCGAGGCTCCACGCCGCAGGAGCTTGCGGCCATGAATGTCGCCGATGCGGCCTTGTGGGGACCGATCATCAAGGAAGCGAATATCAAAGTCGAATGAAAGTGGCTCAGCCGCCGAACAATCGCTCGCCGGCATCGAGAAATTTCTGCGGATCGACCGCTTCGCCCTTGACCCGAACTTCATAGTGCAGATGCGGTCCGGTCGAACGCCCGGTCGAGCCGAGCTTGCCGACGACGCCGCCTGCGCGCACCGTGTCGCCGACATCGACGTCGATCTCGGAGAGATGGCCGTAGCGGGTCACTAACCCATTGCCGTGATCGACTTCGACCATCTTGCCATAACCACCGCTCCAGCCCGCGATCGTAACGGTGCCCGCCGCAGTGGCGCGAATTGGATCGCCGGTATCGCCACGGAAATCGATGCCGGTATGCATCGCCGCTTCATGCACGAAAGGATCGGTGCGAACGCCGAATGGCGATGACTCGTCGATGTCGCCGGCGACCGGCTTGCGTAACGGCACTTTCAACAGCGTGGTGCTCAATGCATTGGCGTCCGCGCGCGCCAGATTAACGCGCAGAAGCGCGCGTCCGAAGGCCTGATCTTGGGAAGCCAATTTCACCGGCACGAACGGACCGCCGCTTGCCGGCGCTGCGCCCTCCGCCTTAAGCCCGAGCTGGGCCAGCGCGCTGCGGATCGCACGCGCCTTGTTTTCGTAGCGATCTTGCATCTGGCCCACTGCCAGCGCCTGCCGGTATTCCATCCGATCGAGCGCGGCTTCGAGGTGCCCAAGCGCGGCGCCGATGCTCGACTGCCGGCCGCGGTCGCCGCGCTGTGAACCCGCCGCCGGCTCGCCGCTTGGCTTTGCCCCTGGCCTGATCGAGCCGGTGGTTGCAGGGTCGGCGCCGCCGCTCAAGGCAGTAGCGCGTGATTCGAGCAGGGACTGGCGGCGGATCAGCTCGTCGAGTTTCTGTTCGAATTGTTCCTGATCGAGCAGTTGGTGACTGGTCGTGCGGTCGATCTGGGCGCGGAGCTCCGCGATGCGATCCTCATAAGCGAACTGCTGTTCCGCTTGGCGAGTGATCAGCGTCCGTAGCACATCGTCGCGAAATGCAAGATAGGTTGCGGACGTAATCGACCACACCGCCATGATGACGACGGTGCCGACGGCGATCCAAAACGCCACGGGCCCGAACCTGACCTGTTTGCCGGCATGCGCAAGGGTGTAGGCGGCCCCTTGGGGGCTCACACTGGACACGCGTTCGTGCGATTCGGCGTTTCGCCGGGCACACTCGATTGGACGTGGCACCCGGGCCCGTCCGGAATACTGATGCGAATGAATTCTCGCGGTCTGTTGCGACCGAGACGTCCACTGCGACATTGCCGCTCCCGCCCAAGCAGGGAGCGGAGTTACTTAATTAAGGTTAACAATTTGGAAATCGAATTGGGAATTTTACTAGGATTTTGCGGGTTTCGGTTAATGATTTGCATCCGGCTGCCGGCTCAAAGCGTCTTCGCTGCTTCGAGCACTTCTTGCGCGTGGCCGGCAACTGACACTTTGGGCCACACGCGTGCGATACGCTGAACGGGGCCGATCAGGAACGTGGCGCGCACGATGCCCATGAATTTTCGGCCATACAACGTCTTTTGCTGCCATACGCCATAGGCTTCGAGCACCTTACGTGTCTCATCCGATGCCAATGCTATTGCGAGCTTGTGCTTGGACTTGAAACGGTCCAGCGCTGTGACCGGATCCGCCGAGACCCCCACGATGTCGGTTCCGGCGCGGCTGAATGCGGTTTTGAGCCGTGAAAAATCGATCGCCTCGCGGGTGCAGCCGCTGGTGTCAGCGCGGGGATAAAAATACAGAACCAGCTTGCGTCCGGCGAAGTCCGCAAGCGCGACTGTTCCACCGCCGTCCCGGGGCAGCCGGAAAGCTGGGGCTTTGGCGCCCTCGACCGGTCCCACGCCATTTACGGCCTTTGCCGGGCCGCCTGAAACCGCGCGCGAAGCCTGGTTTTTGGCCATGTGCCTTCCTTTCGACGCTTTCGGGTCAGAATTCTTCGGCTAATTGTTGGGCTTCAGAATACGCCCGCCGACAGGGGTGGTCGATTGCGGGACGTTAATCCTATCGGCGGCAATATCATCATTGCGACGACGCGACGGACGAGGGGACGCCCGAGCGGGCATGGCCAACCAAGATAGGCAGATCGGACCGCCCCCGCGATGGGGCGAGAACGTCGTTCATCCGCGACGTCGGGCCAACCTTGCGGCGGCCCATCGCGGCGAGCGCTGGAGCGACGGCCGCTACCTTGCCGCGTATCGCCGCTTGCTGGCACGGTATCGGCGGCTCATCAAACGCGTAGCCATCAGCTGCAGCGTGCTTGTCGGCTTGCTGGTCCTTGGCTGCGCCGGGCTATGGTGGCGGCTCTCGACCGGGCCTATTCAGGTCGACGCTTTTTCCCCCTGGCTGGTCGCCGCGATCGAGGAAAATTTCGGCAGCCGCGAACGGGTAGAAGTCGGCGGCACGCAGATCGAGCGCACCGCGAATGGTGGCGCCGCGGTGCGTGTTCGCGACATTGTCGTGCGCGATCCCGACGGCTCGGTGGTCGCGAGCGCGCCGAAAGCGGAGATCCGCGTTTCCGGCTTGAGCCTGCTCAGCGGGCATATGCGCGCCGAGAGCTTGAGCCTGGTCGGCGCCGAACTTGCGGTGCGCATCGAGCAGGACGGCAATATCACCGTGTTTGCCTCCAGTGCCGACAAGCATCCGATCGCCACTGCTACTGCGCCATTGGCTAGCGCACCATTGGTAGGTGCCGCGTTGGGTAGCGCATCTCTGCCACCGCAGGATAACCGGGTGATCGATAAACCCGCTGCGGCGACAATGTTGCCAGGCAATTCAGCGCCGGCGCGAGCTCCAGCGCCACATCCGGCGGCCGCGGACAGCATCGCTGCTGTCTTGGCGTGGCTCGACGGCATCGGCCAATCAGGGCTCGACGGCCATGACCTGCGCGAACTCGGGTTAAAGAACGGCACGTTGACGGTAGACGATCAGCGTACCGGCAAGCGACGGAGTTTCCACGACATCACAATGAGCCTCGAACGGCCACGCGGCGGCGGCATCACCGTGACGATAGGTTCGGAAAATCCGGAACGTTCCTGGGGCCTGACCGCCGCGATCAAGCCGACAACCGACGGCCATCGCAGTATTGCAGTCGAAGCCCGCCAAGTGGCTGCCAATGATCTTCTGCTGGCCTCCAGGTTTGATGATGGCACACTGCAAGTTGATCTGCCGCTTTCGGCGAGCTTGCGCGGCGAGATCGGCCGCAACGGCCTACCGCAGACGCTGGCTGGTCGCATCGTCGCCAATGCAGGCGCGATCAGCGACGGTGAAAGCAGCGATGGTCGGATCGAGATCGATCGCGCGGAGTTCAAGATCAATTGGGATGCGGCGAGCCGTCTTCTCGAAGTACCATTCCAGATTGTTTCCGGAGACAATCGCTTCACTTTGCTCGGGCAAGTCGAAGCGCCTGGGCAACCCCAAGGGTCTTGGGGATTTAAGATCGCCGGCGGCAGCGTCGTGCTTGGTACGCCAGCCGCGCCGGGCGAGCCGCTCGTTCTCAATCGGATTGGGGTGATCGGCCGTTTCGATCCAATCAATAAAAGGCTGACTATCAATCACGGAGATGTCGGCAACGCGGATCTCGGCGTGGCCGTGTCGGGCAATGCCGATTATTCGAACGGCAATCTGCGCGTCACCACCGGACTGGCCGCGACGCGAATGAGTTCCGATGCTCTGAAAAGGCTATGGCCGGTCTTCGTCGCCCCGAAGGTGCGCGATTGGTTCAACGAGCATCTTGTAAGCGGCAATCTTGAGCGCCTGACGATTGCGGTGAATGCTCCCTTCGACACGCTCAAGGCCAGCGGTCCGCCGCTTCCCGATGATGGCCTCGCCGTCGATGCGCTGGCGACCAATTGCGTGATCCATCCGGTCTCCGGCCTGCCGGCGCTCCATGACGCCGATCTGACTGTTCATGTCGTCGGCCGCAATGCGCAGATCGCGGTCGGCAAAGCCACGGCCGATCTGCCATCCGGCCGCAAGCTCGTGCTGTCGTCCGGCCTCTTTGAGGTTCCCGACACTGCGCCGCGCCAACCGCCGGCGCGTGTTCATTTCAAGTTGGATGGCCCGGTACCGGCCGCCGCCGAATTGCTGACGATGGATCGCCTGCGCGATCCCTCAGGCGCGCCATTCGACCCCGCGACCACGCGCGGCAATATGAGTGCGCTGGTCGCCTTGGCGATGCCGCTCAAGCCCGATCTGCCGCCCGGTTCGACCAATTATGCGATCACCGTGGACGCGCTGAATTTCTCCGCCGACCGGATGATCATGGGACAGAGGGTTGAATCCGCAGATCTTAAGGTCAATGCGAATAATCAGGGCTTCGCACTGAAAGGCGACGTCAAGATTGGCGGCGCGCCGGCGAGCCTGGAATACCGCAGGCTGCGAGGCGATGACGTGGCTGACGTCCACATCCAGGGCATGCTCGACGAAACAGCGCGAACCAATCTCGGTCTTGATCCGTCCGGAACAATCAGCGGAGCGATTCCGATCGATGTCAGCGGCCGCGTCGGCACTGCCACCGAGCGCGATGGCCGGTTCGCCGTCCAAGCCGACCTGACACCGGCTCAGATCGAAGGTTTTTTGCCCGGCTGGGTCAAACAAGCCGGCAAGCCGGCCCGTGCCACCTTCACGATGGTGACCAAACCGCAATCGGTGCGCGTCGAAGATCTGCTGATCGAAGGCGCCGGCGGCGGTGTGAAGGGCGTGGTCGATCTCGACGGTTCGGGCGACGTGATCTCGGCCAATTTCCCGTCCTACGGATTTTCTGACGGTGACCGCGCCAGCCTCAAAGTCGATCGCATGTCGGACGGCACGCTGCGCGCGATCATGCGTGGCGATGCCTATGATGGCCGTGGTTTCCTAAAAGCGCTCGCTGGCGCTTCCGCCAAAGCTAGTCCGAAACGGCCGCCGGCGGACATCGATCTCGACATGAAGCTCGGCGCGGTGCTCGGCCATAACGGCGAGGCATTGCGCGGGCTCGAGTTGAAGATGTCCCGCCGCAACGGCGAGATCCGCAGCCTTGGTCTGACCGCCAAGATTGGGCTCAGCGGTACGTTAACCGGCGAGCTGCGCGGCCGACCGGGCGGCCGGCAAGTGGTCGAGCTAGAATCGAGTGATGCCGGTGCGTTGTTCCGCTTCTCGGACGTTTACTCCCGCATGACCGGGGGGCAGATGACAACTGTGATGGATGCGCCGTCGCCGGCCAATCCCGTTCAGCTCGGCACCATCAGCGTTCGCAATTTCGCAGTCCACGACGAATCTCAGCTCGAGCGCGCCGTGGCCAACGGTAATCAAGCCCAGCGCAACGCCAACATGGCTTTCTCCGGTATGAAGGTCGATTTCACGCGCGGCCCGGGGCGCATCGCCTTGCATGACGGCGTGGTCCGCGGGCCTGTGCTCGGCGGCACCATCGACGGCGTGATCAATTATGCCGACGATGAAGTGCATCTGCGCGGCACGCTCATACCGCTTTACGGCGCCAACAATCTGCTCGGGCAGCTGCCGATTGTCGGCCTGTTCCTCGGCGGCGAGAAGGAGGGGCTCGTCGGCGTCACTTATGAGGTTGTCGGCAAGCCGGCCGGGCCGGTGCTTCACGTCAACCCGCTTTCGGCCCTGGCTCCGGGATTATTGCGCAAAGTGTTCGAATTCCCGGCCAACAATCCCTATACGCCGCCGCCGAATGATGACTCCACGCCGCTCGACGGCAACACCGCGACGGCCGCTCCAAACGTACACTAAGCGCGCGTCGTCACATTGGCTTAAGCAGAACGTGGCGCTTGCGGCCAAGCGATAGCTTAATCACACCGTCTGCGCTTACATCGGCTTCGCCGATGGTTGCTTTCTCCGTGGTCACGCGCTTGTCGTTGACGAGGATTGCATTGTTGGCGATCGCGCGCCGGACCTCGCCGTTCGATGCCGCCAGCCCGGCCCGCACGAAAGCATTGAGCACGCTGATGCCCTTTTTCAGTTCGGCGCGCGGCACTTCAACGGTTGGCAGCGTCGCGCCGACGCCGCCTTCTTCGAAGGTGGTGCGCGCGGTCGCCCCGGCTTCCTCAGCCGCGGCGCGGCCATGAATGAGCGCGGTTGCCTCGGTCGCCAGAACTTTCTTTGCTTCGTTGATGTCCGAACCCTTGAGCGCCGAAAGCCGTTCGATCTCGTCGATCGGCAGTATCGTGAAAAGTTTCAAGAACCGTGCGACGTCGCCGTCGTCCGTATTGCGCCAATATTGCCAATATTCGTAGGGACTGACCTGTTCGGCATTGAGCCAAACCGCGCCGGACGCGGTCTTGCCCATCTTGGCGCCGGATGAAGTCGTGATCAGCGGCGCGGTCAGCGCGAAGAACTGCGCGTTATGCAGTCGCCGGCCGAGATCGATGCCGTTGACGATATTGCCCCATTGATCCGATCCGCCCATCTGCAGCGCACAGCCGTAGCGGCGATAGAGCTCGACGAAATCGTAGGCCTGCAAAATCATGTAATTGAATTCCAGGAACGACAATTCCTGCTGCCGTTCCAGCCGCAGCTTCACCGAATCGAAACTGAGCATGCGATTGATCGAAAAATGCCGGCCGACGTCGCGGAGGAAATCGATATAGTTGAGCGTATTCAACCAATCAGCATTGTTTGCCATGATCGCGTCGTTTCCAGACGTCTTGCCCGGCGTGTCGCCAAAGCGCAGGAAACGCGAAAAGATCGCGCGAATGCCTTTGAGATTTTCGTTGATGTCGTCGTCGGACAGGAGCCGCCGGCTTTCGTCCTTGCCGGATGGATCGCCGACGCGGGTGGTGCCGCCGCCCATCAGGGCGATCGGGCGATGTCCGGTTTGCTGCAGCCAGTACAGCAGCATGATCGGCAGAAGCGAGCCGACATGCAGCGACGGCGCCGTGCAATCGAAGCCGATATAGCCGGTGATCGTCGACGAACGCGCCAGCGTATCGAGCGCCTCGGGCTCCGAGATTTGATGGATGAATCCTCGCGTGGCGAGCACGTTGAGGAAATCGGACTTGTAGGTGTTCATCGCGACCTTATTTGCGCATGATCTTGCCTAAAAGCCGGTACCCGCTTTTCGGGAGCACCTTGTTATGCTGGCGGTAGCGCCGCTGTGTAACAGGTCCGGCGCTTTATGCAAAAGCCCTTGATGCATAAAGTCATTGGCGATGCGGAAGCTTAATCGATTGGCTTCCTGGGAGCATCATGTCCGAGCAAGTCGCGTCCGAACTGTCCTCGCCGGCTGCCTCGATGTTGGCGATTGGGTTGATGAGCGGGACGTCGCAGGACGGCGTCGATGTCGCGCTGATCGACAGCGACGGTGAACAGATCGGGCGGTTCGGCGCCACCGCCTGCCGGCCCTATACCAAAGCCGAACGCACGCTCTTGCGCCGCGCCACTGCGGCGGCTGCCAATTTGACCGACCGGACCGCGCGGCCGGACGTCGTCGCCGAGGCCGAACGCCTGGTCAACGACGCCCATGCCGAGGCGGTAGAGTCCTTCCTCGCGGCCAACGGCTTGCAGCGCGGCGAAGTGGCCGTGATCGGCTTCCACGGTCAGACGCTGCTGCATCGGCCGGAGGCGCGACTGACGCTGCAAATCGGCGACGGCCGGGCGCTGGCGGCGCGGCTCGGCATTCTGGTCGTGTATGACTTTCGCGCCGCCGATCTGGCCGCGGGCGGGCAGGGCGCGCCGCTAGCGCCGGTGTTTCATCGGGCGCTGGTGCGAAGGTTGCAGCGGCCTTCACTGATCGCTGTGCTCAATCTCGGCGGCGTGGCTAACAGCACTTATATCGACGGCGAAGACTTGATCGCGTGCGACACCGGGCCAGGGAACGCTTTGCTCGACGATTTCCTGCGGCTCCATACCGGGGAGCCGCTCGACACCGACGGTCGCATCGCGGCGAGCGGCACTGTCGACGAAAAGACGATCGAACGCCTGCTACAGCATCCGTTCTTCGCGCTGCCGCCGCCGAAATCGCTGGATCGCAATGAGTTCCGCGGCTTCCTCGGCGATACGCTTGATGGGATCGGCGTCGCCGACGGAGCGGCGACACTGACCGCACTCACCGCCGCGGCGGTGGCGCGCATCGTTGCGCACTTGCCGCGCGCCCCGGCAAGCTGGATCGTCGCCGGTGGCGGCGCGCGCAATCCGACGCTGATGCGCATGCTGGCGGAGCGCCTTGCACCGGCGGAGGTTGAGTCCGCGCATGCGGTGGGCTGGTCGGTCGACTCGCTCGAAGCGCAAGCTTTTGCATATCTGGCGGTGCGCAGCCTGCGCGGTCTGCCGCTTACTTTTCCGACCACCACCGGAGCGCCGCGTCCGTTGACGGGCGGCGTGCTGGTACGGCCGTGATTGATAGCCGGAAGTCGAACCGATTCGTCATTGCGAGCGCAACGCAGTGGAGCGAAGCAATTCAGCGCCGCTACTTCGCCGCCGCTTCCTTGAGCGGATCCTTCACCGCGGGGAAGGTCTCGAACTCGATCGCCCACGGCTCGCCGTTCACCTTCTGCACTTTGCGGATGTAAACGTTCTGCACGATGTCGCGCGTGCGCGGATCGATCGAGATCGGCCCACGCGGACTCTCCCATTTCATCTCTTTCATCACGCCGACCACGGTGTCGGCATCAGTCTTGCCATTGGTCTGTTGCAGCGCCTGATAAATCAGGTGCATGCCGTCATAGCCGCCGACCGAGATGAAATTGGCCCGATGGCCGGTCGCCTTCTTACAGGCCGCGACATAATCCTTATTGAGCTGCGAGGGATGTGCTGCCGAATACATGCCGGCGGTGACGACGCCAAGGAGCGCGTCGCCGGTGGTCGGCAGGTCGTCGTCGTCGACGATGTCGCCCGGACCGATCAGCTTGATGCCGGATTTATCGAGACCGCGCTCGGAGAATTGCCGGGCGAAAGTGCCCGCCTGTCCGGCCGGCACAAAGACAAATAGCGTGTCGGGCTGCAAATCGCGCGCGCGCTGCAGGAACGGCGAAAAATCGGGATTGGCAAGCGGCACTTTCAACGTGTCGAGAACCTGGCCGCCACCTTTGGTGAAATTTGCTTCGAAGACCTTGCCGGCTTCGGCGCCCGGCGCCCAATCCGACAGCACTGAGACCGCTTTCTTGCTGCCGTTCTTGATCGCCCAATCGGCGATGATTCCGGACTGCTGACCGAGCGTGAAGCTCGTGCGCACGTAATAGGGCGAACGGTCGGTGACGACCGAAGTGCCAGAGACCATGACCACGGTCGCGACTTTGCCTTCGGTGGCAATCGGCGCCATGGACATCGCGCTCGGCGTCAATCCGGCGCCGAGAAAGTTCACCTTGTCATTGACGATCAATTCCTGCGCCAGCCGCTTGGCGTTGTCCGGCACGCTTTGATCGTCCTTGATTATGAGCTCGATCTTCTTGCCGGCGACGGTGTTGCCGTGCTGCGCCACGTACAGCTTGGTAGCGTCAGAAATCTCCCGGCCGACGGCCGCCGACGTGCCAGTCATCGGAATTACGATGCCGACCTTGACCGTTTCTTGCGCGGCGGCGCTGCGGGCATTGATAGCGGTTGCGGTGAGGGCGAGAAGCCCGGTCAACACAATCTTGCTGCGCATCTTACGGCTCATGGCGTTTCCTCAATCGCTCGTTTTTTGGAGTGGGTTATTGAACGGCTCGGCTGCGGCAAATGCAAGTATTGTCGCGGCCGCGCGAAGCGTATCGCCTGCGGCGCGCCGTCTCAGGTGCGGGGGCGCGTTCTCACGCGGCCGTCGTCGCCCGCCCGGTCTTGAGCCGTTTGTCGAGATAGCCGCCAACCGAAGTCATCAGCGCTTCGATCTTGGCGTCAAAGAAATGGTTGGCGCCGGGCACGATCTTCTGCTCGATGACGATGCCCTTTTGCGTCTTAAGCTTTTCGACCAGAGTGGTCACGTCCCGATGCGGCACCACCGCATCTTTGTCGCCGTGGATGATGAGCCCCGACGACGGGCAGGGCGCCAGAAATGAAAAGTCATAGAGATTGGCCGGCGGCGCGATCGAGATGAAACCCTCGATCTCGGGTCTGCGCATCAAGAGCTGCATGCCGATCCAGGCGCCGAACGAAAAGCCGGCGATCCAGCAACTGCGCGCCTCGGTATTGACCGATTGCGCCCAATCCAGCGCCGCGGCGGCATCCGACAATTCGCCAATGCCGTGATCGAAACTGCCTTGGCTGCGCCCGACGCCGCGGAAATTAAAGCGCAGCGCCGAAAAGTTCCGGTGCACGAAGGCGTAATAGAGCTGATAGACGATCTGGTGGTTCATCGCGCCGCCGAACTGCGGATGCGGATGCAGCACGATGCCGATCGGAGCGTTCTTTTGCTTGGCCGGATGATAACGGCCTTCGATGCGGCCGGCCGGACCTGTGAAAATAACTTCGGGCATTGTTCAATTAACCTCGGATCCAGCCGAAAGGGAGCCCCTTAGAAACAAAACGGGCGTCCTTGACGCTACCGGCGACCGCACGTAAGTCTCTAAAACCCCGTGGTATTTTTCGGAACGGCGAGGCGCTTGGTCCGGCGGCGACACCGTCGGCAATATCGGCCGCGACTTCTAGCACAGGCCGGGGGACGAAAAGCAAGCACAACAAGCGGCCCAAGCGTAAAATAAGGCAGCCCGATACATGTCCGTGCGCAGCTATTTGGATTGGAACGCAACCGCGCCGATGCGCGAGGAGGCAAAGGCGGCCTTTGCCGCCGCGTTGTCGCGCGTCGGCAATCCGTCCTCGGTACACGCCGAAGGCCGCGCCGCGCGCGCGTTGGTCGAGGCGGCGCGGGAACAGGTCGCAGCGCTGGTCGGTGTTCAGGCCGGCAATGTGGTTTTCACCGCGAGCGGAACCGAAGCCAATATGATGGCGCTGACGCCGGCGATCGAGACGGCAGACGAAAAGCGGCCGCGCTCGCGGCTGTTCCTTTCAGCGATCGAACATGCCTCGGTGCGCGCTGGCGGACGGTTTCCGCGCGAGGCAATCGAAGAGTTGCCGGTTTGCCCGGACGGCCGGCTCGATCTCGCGGCGCTCGCCGCCGCCGTCGCCCAAACGCCGCGGCCGCTCGTTTCACTGATGCTCGCCAATAACGAGACCGGCATTGTCCAGCCGGTCGCCGAAGCGGCTGCAATCGTGCGCGCGGCGGGCGGTCTCATCCATGTTGACGCGGTGCAAGCGGTTGGTCGCATCCCTTGCGACATGACCGCGCTTGGCGCCGATCTCTTAACCCTGTCGGCGCATAAGATCGGCGGGGCCAAGGGCGCCGGCGCGCTCATACGCGCCCGTGAGGATATTCATTTTCCCGAGCCGCTCATCCGCGGTGGCGGCCAGGAACGGGCGCTGCGCGCCGGAACCGAAAACGTCACCGGTATCGCCACCTTCGGCGCGGCCGCGGCCGCGGCGCTCGCGGGAAGGGACGGCGAAGCTGCCCATATGAGCGCGTTGCGAAACACCTTGGAATGCAGCCTGCTCGCTGTCACGCCGGACGTAATGATATTTGGCCGCGATCAGGTCGAGCGGCTGCCGAACACGACGCTGTTCGCTCTTTCCGGCATCAAGGCCGAGACCGCGGTGATTGCCTTCGATCTTGAGGGTATCGCGGTGTCGTCAGGGGCGGCCTGTTCCTCAGGCAAGGTGCAGCCCTCGCATGTGTTGGCGGCCATGGGCGTGGCCGGGCCGCTGCAGCGGGGCGCGGTTCGCGTGAGCCTGGGCTGGAACTCGACCGCAAACGACGTCGAAAAGTTCCTCACCGCTTGGAGAAAGCTCGCAACTGCATTATCTAAGGAGCGAGCCGGAATGGCAGCCTGATATCTGTAGGAACTGGATGAATTTGGCCATTTAATCATTTGATATTACGTGAGAATGGCTAAAACGTGAATGGCCCTATGGGGGTGAACCGAAGCGAAAGGCCCACCTGACCATACCGACTAAATCCAACCCGCGGTCCTTGAAACCGTGAGCGGAGGGACGAATGCCGGCCGTACAAGAGACCGTCGAGCAGGTCCGGCGCATCGACGTCGATCAATACAAATACGGATTTGAGACGCTGATTGAATCGGAAAAGGCCCCGAAGGGTCTGTCCGAGGATACGGTGCGCTTCATCTCGGCCAAGAAAAACGAGCCGGAGTGGATGCTGGCGTGGCGGCTTGAAGCCTTCAAGCGCTGGCTGACCATGCGCGAGCCGAAATGGGCCAAGGTCGAATACGGCCCGATCGACTACCAAGATCTTTATTACTATTCCGCTCCGAAAAAGAAGGACGGACCGAAATCGCTCGACGAGATCGATCCGGAAATCCTGCGCACATACGAAAAACTCGGCATCCCGCTGCGCGAGCGGGAGATCCTGCTTGGCGTGAAGAACCCGCAAGCCGCAGGCGAGGGCGCGGATGGCGGCGAAGCCGAAAGTGGCAGCGGCTATGGCCGGGTCGCGGTCGACGCCGTATTCGACTCGGTCTCGGTGGCGACCACCTTCAAGGCGGAATTGGCCAAGGCCGGCGTACTGTTCATGCCGATTTCAGAAGCGGTGCAGCAGCATCCGGACCTGGTGAAGAAGTACCTTGGCTCGGTGGTGCCGATCAGCGACAATTTCTTCGCCACCCTCAATTCGGCGGTATTCTCCGACGGCTCGTTCGTCTACGTGCCGCCGGGCGTGCGCTGTCCGATGGAACTGTCGACCTATTTCCGGATCAATGAGCGCAATACCGGCCAATTCGAGCGCACGCTGATCATCGCCGACCGCGGATCATACGTGAGCTACCTCGAAGGCTGCACGGCGCCGGTGCGCGAGGAGAACCAGCTCCATGCCGCCGTGGTCGAACTGATTGCGCTCGACGACGCCGAGATCAAATATTCGACCATCCAGAACTGGTATCCGGGCGACGCCAATGGCCGCGGCGGCGTCTATAACTTCGTCACCAAGCGCGGCGATTGCCGTGGCAAGAATTCGAAGATCTCCTGGACACAGCTCGAGACCGGGTCGGCGATCACCTGGAAATATCCAAGCTGCATTTTGCGCGGCGACAATGCGCGCGGCGAGTTCTATTCGATCGCCATCTCCAACGGCTATCAGCAGGTCGATTCCGGCACCAAGATGCTGCATCTCGGCAAGAACACCACGAGCCGCATCATCTCCAAGGGCATCGCCGCGGGTCATTCCAACAACACCTATCGCGGCCTGGTCACGGCGCACCGCCGCGCCACCGGCGCGCGCAACTTCACCAACTGCGATTCGCTTTTGATCGGCGACCAATGCGGCGCGCACACCGTGCCCTATATCGAGGCTAAGAATTCCTCGACCGTGTTCGAACACGAAGCGACCACCTCGAAGATCTCCGAGGACATGCTGTTCTACTGCCGGCAGCGCGGGCTGTCGGCGGAGGAGGCGACCGCGCTTGTCGTCAACGGCTTCGTCAAGGACGTGCTGCAGCAGCTGCCGATGGAATTCGCGGTCGAGGCGCAGAAACTGATCTCGGTCTCGCTGGAAGGCTCGGTCGGATGAGTAGCGACAGCTGCTCAACCCCGCTCCTATGAGCGAAGGCGAGCCCAACCGGCCACATGGATCAATCCGGAGCTGTTTGAATGGCGCTGCTTGAAGTGAAGGATTTGCACGTCGAGATCGACGGCAGGGAAATTCTCAAAGGTCTCGACCTCGCCGTGAATGCCGGTGAGGTGCACGCCATCATGGGCCCGAACGGATCGGGCAAATCGACTCTCGCTTATGTGCTGGCCGGGAAGGAAGAGTACCGGCCGACGGTGGGCGAGGTGCGCTTCGATGGCCGGGACTTGTTCGAGATGGAGCCGGACGAACGCGCCGCCGCCGGCTTGTTTCTCGCTTTTCAATATCCCCTGGAGATTCCCGGCGTCGCCAGCATGACCTTCCTGCGCACCGCGCTCAACGCGCAGCGCAAGAAGCGCGGCGAAGCCGAGCTATCCACGCCGGACTTCATCAGGAAAGTACGGGAAGCTTCCGGTAAGCTCGGCATCGATCAAGAAATGTTGCGCCGCGCGGTCAATGTCGGCTTTTCAGGGGGCGAGAAGAAGCGCAACGAGATCTTGCAGATGGCGCTCTTACAGCCGCGGCTGGCGGTGCTCGATGAGACCGATTCCGGGCTCGACATCGACGCGCTCAAGATCGTGGCCGATGGCGTGAACGGCCTGCGTGGGCCCGACCGCTCGTTCGTCGTCATCACCCATTATCAGCGGCTTCTCAACTACATCGTCCCGGACGTGGTGCACGTCCTCTCGCGCGGGCGCATCGTCAAGACCGGCGGCAAAGAGCTGGCGCTTGAGCTCGAAGCGCGCGGCTATGCCGAGTATCAGGAGGAGGTCCCAGCGTGAACGCCGAAGTCGCCGTAATCAAGACAGCAGCGGAGACCGCTCTGGCGCAGACTTTTGCGCAAGTGCGCGACCGGCTGCCCGGCGACGAAGCGATCGCGGCGCGGCGAAACGCGGCCTTTGACGTGTTCGCCAAACAGGGCCTGCCGCATCGGCGCATCGAGGAATGGAAATATACCGACCTGCGCGCGTTGATGCGCGATGCCAAGCCGTTGGCGTCTCCACCCGATGCGTCGGCCAAGGCGCGCGCCAAAGACGCCGGTCGCATCCTGGGCGACGTCGACGGCCGGCGGCTGGTGTTTGTCGATGGCGCATTTGTGCCCGAACTGTCGGACTTGCGAGACTTGGAAGCCGGTCTCGTCGTGGGTTCGCTGGCTCAAGCGCTGACCGACGGCGATCCTGTGGTCGCGGCACGCCTGGGTAAACTTGCGCCGGCCAACGATGCTGCCGTGGCGCTCAATACCGCTTTGATGGGCGATGGCGCGGTGATCCGCATCGCCAGCGGCGCCACTATCGAGCGGCCGCTGCAATTGCTGTTTGTTGCTTCCGATAAGCCTGCGGCGATCTTCACGCGTTCGCTGGTCATAATCGATCACGGCGCCCGCGTCATGCTGATCGAGAGCCACGAAGGTCCCGCCGCGGTCGACTATCAGGTCAATGCCGGGCTGGAATTGTTTGCCGGCGATGGCGCTCATGTCGACCACGTCAAAGTGATCGGCGAAGGGACCGAGGCGCTGCATGTTTCCACGCTGGCTGCGGCGATCGGCGCGCATGCGCGATTTAACACTTTCAGCTTCATCAGCGGTGGTGCTGTGGTGCGAAATCAGCTGTTTCTCAGGTTTGACGGCGAGGGCACCGTGGCCGGCATTCGCGGCGCTTCGCTGCTGAAAGACCGGCAACATGCCGATACGACGCTGTACGCCGATCATATTGCGCGCGATTGCCAGAGCCGCGAAATGTTCAAATCCGTGCTCGACGACGAGGCGCATGGCGTTTTCCAGGGCCGCATCACCGTGCGCCGGCACGCGCAAAAAACCGACGCTAAAATGATGACGCAAGCGCTGTTGTTGTCCGAGCGCGCCGAGGCCGATAACAAGCCGGAACTGGAAATCTTCGCCGACGACGTGCAGTGCGGCCATGGCGCCACCGCGGGCGCGCTCGATGAAGAACTCAAATTTTACCTGATGGCGCGCGGCATTCCGCCGGTTGAAGCCGAGGCCATGCTGATCCAGGCGTTCCTCGGCGAGGCCATCGAAGGCATCGAACATGCAGGCCTGCGCGAGGCGCTGATCGAGAGCGTCGCGGCCTGGCTTGGAGCGCGCCGATAAACTGCGCTGCCGTCCTTGGCGAGCCGCTTCGGCGGCCGGCTGTGGAACGGCAGATGTTGAGATCGAGAGATGGATCAGGCAACGAGCAGCAGCGCCTATGACGTAAACCGCATCCGGGCGGATTTCCCGATCCTGGCGATGCAGGTCTATGGCAAGCCGCTTGTTTATCTCGACAACGCAGCTTCGGCGCAAAAGCCGCGCGTTGTGCTCGACGGGCTCAACGAGGTCTACACCACGCAATATGCCAACGTGCATCGTGGGCTGCATTTTCTCGCCAATGAGGCGACCGAGGCTTACGAGAATGCACGCGAAAAAGTCGCCGCTTTTCTCAACGCCAGGCGCAAAGAAGAGATCATCTTCACGCGCAACGCTACCGAAGCGATCAACCTCGTCGCCTATACGTTCGGCCGCGAGCGCATCAAAGCCGGCGACGAGATCGTGCTCTCGATCATGGAGCATCACTCCAACATCGTGCCGTGGCACTTCCTGCGCGAGCGTCAGGGCGCCGTGATCAAATGGGCGCCGGTCGACGACGAAGGCAACTTTCTGCTCGACGAGTTCGAGAAGTTGCTCACCCCGCGCACCAAGCTCGTGGCAATCACGCACATGTCGAACATGCTCGGCACCACCCTGCCGGCGAAGGACGTGGTCCGGCTCGCTCATGCGCGCGGCATACCGGTGCTATTCGACGGCGCGCAAGCCGCGGTGCATCTCGATGTCGACGTGCGCGAGCTTGATTGCGATTTTTACGCCTTCACCGGCCACAAGCTCTACGGGCCGACCGGCATCGGCGCGCTTTACGCCAAGTACGAGCATCTTGCCGCCATGCCGCCGTTCAACGGCGGCGGCGAGATGATCCGCGAGGTGTTCGAGGATCACATCACTTACGGTGACCCGCCGCACAAGTTCGAGGCCGGCACGCCGCCGATCGTGCAGGCCATCGGGCTTGGCGCCGCAATCGATTATGTCACGTCCGTCGGCAAGCAGCGCATCCGCGGCCACGAGGCGGAGCTCGTGCGTTACGCCCAGGAGCGTTTGCGCGAGATCAATTCGCTGCGCATTTTCGGCACCGCCAAGGACAAGGGGCCGATCGTCTCGTTCGAACTCAAGGGCGCGCATCCCCACGACGTCGCCACGATCATCGACAGAGCCGGCGTCGCGGTGCGGGCCGGCACCCATTGCGTCATGCCGCTCCTCGCTCGGTTCGGCGTGACCGCGACCTGCCGCGCTTCGTTTGCCATGTACAATACCCGCGATGAGGTCGATTGCCTTGCGCAGGCGCTGCTCAAGGCGCAGAATCTCCTTGGATAAAGCGATGACCGAAGATACCAAAAGCGAAGCAAAGACGGGTAATACTCCGGCCGCGGAGACGGCCTCCACGATTCCGCCGGAGGAAATGGCGCGCCTGACCGCCGAGATCGTCGGCGCGCTGAAAACCGTTTACGATCCGGAAATCCCGGCCGACATCTATGAACTTGGCCTGATTTATAAGGTCGATATCGACGACGGCCGCATGGTCAATATCGAAATGACGCTGACGACGCCGAATTGTCCCTCGGCGGCGGAATTGCCGGCGCAAGTGGAAAACGCCGTTGCCGGCGTGCCAGGTGTCCGCGAAGCCAAGGTCAACATCGTGTGGGATCCGCCATGGGACCCAAGCCGCATGTCGGATGAGGCTCGTACCGTGCTCAACATGTGGTGATTGCGCGCGAAACCGGCACGCACTACATAATTTGGTGCGAGTCGTTGTGGTGACGACAACGGGATTGAACACGCGGAGGGTGTGATAATGGCCGTTGCTCGGCCGAAACCTCAGGTGGTGCGGCTCACCGAAGCCGCCGCCGAACGCATCAAGGCGGTCATGGCGAAAGCCGACCGGCCGATTGCGGCCGTGCGTGTCGGCGTCAAGAACGGCGGCTGCGCCGGCATGTCGTACACCATGGAATATGCCGAGAAGATCAATCCGCTGGATGAAATCGTCGAAGACAGGGGCGTGCGCATCCTGATCGATCCCAAGGCGGTGCTGTTCCTGCTCGGCACCGAAATGGATTACAAAATCGACAAGCTGTCGGCGCAATTCGTATTCAACAATCCGAACCAAACTTCGGCCTGCGGTTGCGGCGAATCGGTCCAGCTTGAACCGGCGACAGGCGTGGCGCCGTAATCTATTCGTTCAAACAAAGGCGGTAAGGCAGCGCCGTTGCATAAGGCATGGCGCTAAAGCTGTCGTCCTTAAGAAATCAGACCTTCACCGGCCGCAACAGGAATGCCGGCAAATGGCTGGCATCCGAATCTTCGTGGTGCGAACGCGGGGAGGGCGGTGGCGCGCGGCGCACGCGTGACTCTTCGCCGCGCACGAGTGGACCCTTGCGTCCGGCATGATGATGGCCATGCGGCCGCTCGGCGACACGATGTTGAGGCGGTAGCGGCGGGCCAGGCAGCTTTTCCATAACTGGAATAGGCTGCCCGATCAGCTTCTCGATTGCCGCGACCGCCTTGGTGTCATTGGCGCCCGCTACGATGGTGATTGCGGTGCCGCTGCGGCCGGCCCTTCCGGTGCGGCCGATCCGGTGCACGTAATCGTCGGGGTGGTACGGCACATCGAAATTATAAATATGGCTGACGTCGAGAATATCGAGCCCGCGCGCCGCTACATCGGAAGCGACCAGCAGCGTGACCTCGCCGTTGCGAAACTTTTCGAGCGCGGCCATGCGCGCGGGCTGATCCATATCGCCGTGCAGCGCCTGGACCGAAAAGCCGTGACGCAGCAGCGAGCGGAACAGGGTGGCGACGTCACGCTTGCGGTTGCAAAAAATGATCGCGTTTTTCAGGCCTTCGGCGGAGCGGATCAGCCGGCGCAAAGTATCGCGTTTTTCTTGCGGCTCGCGTCCCGATTTGACGACGAGCTGCGTGGTCGTGGCGACGGTCGTTGCCGGCCGGGAGACCTCGACGCGCACCGGATTGTGCAGGAACTGCTCGGTGATGCGGCGGATTTCGGGCGGCATGGTCGCCGTGAAAAACAGGGTCTGCCGCGTGAACGGGACCAGCTTGCAGATGCGTTCGATGTCCGGGATGAAGCCCATGTCGAGCATCCGGTCGGCTTCATCGATCACCAACAGCTCGACGCCGTTCAGCAGAAGGCGTCCGCGTTCGAAATGGTCCAGCAAGCGGCCGGGAGTCGCGATCAGCACGTCGACGCCGCGCGTGAGCTTCACATCCTGGTCGTCGAATGACACGCCGCCGATCAGGAGCGCCACGTTGAGTTTGTGGTTAGCGCCGTACTTGGCAAAACTTTCCTCGACCTGGGCCGCGAGCTCGCGGGTCGGCTCGAGAATGAGCGTGCGCGGCATGCGCGCGCGGGCGCGCCCGCCTTCCAGCACGGTCAGCATCGGCAGCGTGAAAGCCGCCGTCTTGCCGGTGCCGGTTTGCGCAATTCCCAACACGTCGCGACGTGCGAGCACGTGGGGAATTGCCTGTTCCTGGATCGGAGTGGGGACTTTGTAACCAGCCGCGGCGACAGCGGAAACGACTTTTTCGGACAAGCCGAGATTTGAAAACGACATGAACCCTCAAAGACCGCGGGCAGCACCTTTTCAGCTAAGGAGCGAAAATATGCGCCGGGCGATCGAATCTGCCCTATTGGCGTGCCCGCAACATAGGATCGATTGGCGCAATGTCAACCTGAAAGCCCAGTCCGCAGCGCAGCAAGTTAATCGAATTGCTTCACTTTTTCCGACCAGCCGGTAATCTGCCGCGTTCCGCCGAAAGTTCCCCTAATGCCAGACCCGTTGCCGATCGTGCTCATTCCCGGATTGACCTGTTCGGCGCGGCTTTATGCCGATGAGATCCCGGCATTGTGGCGCTTCGGTCCGGTCACGGTCGCAGACCATACCCGCGACGACAGCATGGCGGCGATCGCGGGGCGCATCTTGGCCGCGGCCCCACCGCGCTTTGCGCTCGCCGGGCTGTCCATGGGCGGCTACATCGCTTTCGAAATCATGCGCCAAACGCCGGAACGGGTGGCGAAGCTTGCACTCCTCGATACGGGGGCCCGCGCCGAGACGCCGGAGCAGACGGAGCGACGAAAGGTGGTGATCGCGCTCGCCGAGAGCGGCCGCTATGCCGAAGTGCCCGATATCGCCTTTCCGATTTACGTTCACCGCAATCGCCACCACGACGCCGGCTTGAAGCAAACGGTGCGCATGATGGCTGCTGAGACCGGCGTCGAAGCCTTTTTGCGTCAGCAGCAGGCAATCATTGGTCGGCCGGATTCGCGGCCCGGGCTTGGCGCCATCAAATGTCCGACACTTGTCCTTGTCGGCGACAGCGATGAGGCGACGCCGCCCGAACTTGCGCGCGAAATCGCGGGCGCGATCGGTGGCGCGCGCCTGGTGGTGATCCCCGCTTGCGGGCACCTGTCGACACTTGAACAACCGGAGACAGTGACAAACGCCCTCGTCGACTGGATGAATTGGTAAAGCGATGTTGCGCCATGCGCGCCGACTGTGGGTCATGCGGTCGTTGCCGAAAATAATGAAACTAAATGGAGGGAGCTCGATGCGTCATTTCTCACGCCGTTCGGTCCTTAGCGCATTCGCGGCGCCGGTTGCTACGGCCATGCTCACGGCACCGGCGCGCGCGCAAAGCGACTATCCGAACCGGCCGGTGCGGTTGATCGTGGGATTCGGCGCCGGCGGCGGCAACGATATTTTTGCGCGCCTTGTCGGCGCGAAGCTTTCGGAAATCCTCGGTCAGCCTGTCGTGATCGAAAACCGCACAGGCGCCGGCGGTCGGCTTTCTGCAGAGTACGTCTCTAACCAGCCCGCCGACGGCTATACGCTGCTGGTCGGCGCGGTCGGCGCCATGTCGATCGCCGCCGCGATCTACCCGGATCTGAAATATCACCCGACCAAGACTCTCAAACCGCTCGCCATGATCGGAGGTTTCCCGCTGATTCTGGCGGTCGGGATCGACAATCCGTCGCGCAACGTCAAGGAATTGGTGGAGTGGGCGAAACAGCATCCGGACAAGGCCAATTATCCGAGTACCTCGCCGCTCTTCACCATCGCCATGGAAGAATTGAAATTGAAGTCCGGCATGCCCGGCGTGATGATCCCATACAAAAGCAGTAACGAAATGATTTTCAGCTTGATCGAAGATCAGACCATGGCCGCGATAGCCGATCCGCCGCCGACAGTACCCCAGGTCAAGGCCGGCAAGGTCAAGGCGCTCGCGGTGACCGGGGCCCAGCGCTTGGCGGAACTGCCGGACGTGCCGAGCATGGCCGAAGCCGGCTATCCCAATGTCGATATGCAAGGGTGGAGCGGTATCTTTGCTCCGGCGGCGACGCCGCCCGCGATCACCGCTAAACTGGAAAAGGCGCTGAGCCAGTCGATTCGCGATCCCGAAGTTTCGGCGAAACTAAAAAATCTCGCGGTCACGCCGGGTGGCGGTCCGCCGGACGATTTCCGGCGCATCGTCGAAGACGACATCGTGAAAGTCCGCGATGTGGTGAAAGCCGCGAAATTGACGTTCGAGGAATGATTTTAAGGGCGTGCCGATGAGAACCGCGGTTACCTCACTCACCGCAGCAATTCTGTCAGCTGTCCTGGCAGGTGTGTTGGCAGGTTTCTTGCTATGGATCGCGCCGGCGAACGCGAGTGAAATCGACCTTTCCACTTGGACCTGCAAACAGTTCCAGGCCGCCGGCAAGGACGAGGTCGCGCTCATTCTGGCTTGGCTTGATGGTTACTATCGCGCCGAGGACGACCCGCCGGTCATCGACACAAACCAATTGGCCGCCAACAGCAAGAAGCTGGATGCCTATTGCACCGCGCATCCGGATAGCTAGCTGATTACCGCCGCCGATACCCTGTTCGAGCGGGAGTGACAGCCTCGCAGAGTTAAGGCAGCGGACCTATCGCCAAATAGCGGCCCCTCAATGTTGCCGCCTTTGCGGTCCGAAATGACCGCGGGTGCATTTTCGGTACGGCGGGGCGAATGCGCAAAGGCGGCCGTCACTTTATTTTTTGGCTCGGCGCGGGGCTGATCGGCGCTGCCATTTGGGTTGCGTGGTGGGCGGCATCAGGCTTTCCGGTTCCGATATGCCAGGATGCGAGCGTCACCGATCATTGTTTGAGCTACGATGAAATCCGCGCCTGGACGGCTCAGACTTCCGACCTCGCTTCGCGCGTTGCCGCGCGCGCCAACAATTGGACCGCGCTGATAATCGCCATATTCACCGCGGTTCTGGCGATCTTCACGGCTCGTCTGTGGCGATCCACCCAAAAACTCTGGACGGTCACGAGCCGGACTTTGCAGCACGCCGAGCAAACCTCGCGAAAAGAGCTGCGCGCCTACGTCAGTGTCGAACCGCTCGGAATAAATGAATATGTCGGCCACAATCTCTTGGTCGGGCGGTTTAAGGTCCGCAATATCGGCAAAATTCCAGCCAGGGATGTTTCGATCTATTCCACGGTCGCATTGGACGCCGATCCGGCTCGAAGGGAGTTTCCGATCGGAACGCCGCGGATCTCTCCGACCGTTCTGCAGCCGGGAGCAAAAATGGAATTCGTTTCCTCTGAAGCTTACCCAATTCCCGCCGACCAGCTGGACCGCGACGAGCCGTTAAAACTCGCAGGCTATCTCTACGTTTGGGGAGAGGTGCTGTACACCGACGAATTTAATACGATGGGTTGGACGGCGTTTTGTCATCGCTATCCGTGCGAAATGTTCGGCATGAGTGACGATGAGGCCGCTGCTGGCCGCACCCGCAATCGCACCATTCACCGCAAATTCGCGCGCTATCACGAGGAAGCGGGCAACGAGGCGGGGTAATTTCAAACGTCGAGCGCCGCCTCGTCGGCGAATTCGGCGCGTTCCTGGATGAATTCGAAACGTGCCTCGGCCTTGGTGCCCATGAGCCGCTCGACGGACTTTTCCGTGTCCTTGCGATCTTCGGCAATGAGCGCAACGCGTAAGAGCGTGCGCTTTTTCGGATCCATCGTGGTCTCTTTGAGTTGCGCGGCCATCATCTCGCCGAGGCCCTTGAACCGGCTCACCTCCACCTTGGCATTGGCGTGGAATTCTTTCTTGAGGATCTCGTCGCGGTGCTTGTCGTTGCGGGCATAAAGAATCTTGCCGCCATGCGACAGCCGGTAGAGCGGCGGCACGGCGAGATAAAGATGCCCCTTTTCGATGAGTTGCAGCATCTGCCGGTAAAAGAACGTGATCAGAAGCGAGGCGATATGCGCACCGTCGACGTCGGCATCTGTCATGATGATAACGCGCCCATAGCGCAGATCCTCGTCGCGATAATGCACGCCGGTGCCGCAGCCGAGCGCCTGAACCAGGTCGGCGAGCTGCTGGTTCTGCGCAAGCTTGTCCTTGCCGGCTGATGCGACGTTCAGAATCTTGCCGCGCAGCGGCAGCACCGCCTGTGAGGCGCGATCGCGCGCCTGTTTGGCCGATCCGCCAGCGCTGTCGCCCTCGACGACGAAGAGTTCGGCGCCGTCGGCCGCAGTGTTGGTGCAATCGGCAAGCTTGCCGGGAAGGCGGAGCTTGCGCACCGCGGACTTGCGCGCAATGTCCTTTTCCTGGCGGCGGCGAATGCGCTCATCGGCGCGCTCGATCACGAAATCAAGAAGCTTGTTGGCAGCGGTCGGATGTCCGGCGAGCCAGTGGTCGACCGGGTCTTTGATTGCCTGCTCGACCAAGCGTTGCGCTTCGGCGGTGGCGAGCCGATCCTTGGTTTGCCCCTGGAATTCCGGTTCGCGGATGAACACTGAAAGCAGAGCGCCGGCGCCGACCATCACGTCATCACTGGTGACGGCGGCCGCGCGTTTGCCTTGGCCAATGCGATCGGCGTGATCTTTCAAGCCGCGGGTTAATGCGGCGCGCAGTCCCGATTCATGGGTGCCGCCATCCGGCGTCGGGATCGTGTTGCAGTAGGAATTGAGAAAGCCGTCGGCATCGGCGGTCCAGCCGACGGCCCATTGCACCGCGCCGTGCGCGCCGATCTTGCCGGCGCTGCCGGTGAAAATGTCGGGATGGACGAGGGTGGCGCTGGCGAGTGTTTCGGACAAATAGTCCTTGAGTCCATCGGCGAAATGAAACGTAGCCTCTTCGGGCACCTCCTCGACGCCGCGAAGGATCTCCTTGGCGCAAGACCAGCGGATTTCGACGCCGCCGAACAGGTAAGCCTTCGAGCGCGTCATCTTGAAAACGCGTTCCGGCCGGAAGAGCGCTTTTGCCCCGAAGATTTCCGGGTCGGGCCGGAAACGGACCTTGGTGCCGCGGCGGTTCGGCGCCTTGCCGGCATCCTGCAATTTGGTCTTCGGCTTGCCGCGCTCGAATGCCATCCGGTAAAGCCGCTGGCCGCGCGCGACCTCGACCTCCATGCGCTCCGAGAGCGCATTCGCGACCGACACGCCGACCCCGTGCAGGCCGCCAGAAGTCTCGTACACCTCGGAATCGAATTTGCCGCCGGCGTGCAGCGTGCACATGATCACTTCGAGGGCCGACTTGTTTTTGAACTTAGGATGCGGGTCGACCGGAATGCCGCGGCCGTTGTCGGTGACCGTGACGAAACCGTCCGCGGTCATTTCGACCTCGATCCAATCGGCATGGCCGGCGAGCGCCTCGTCCATGGCGTTGTCGATCACTTCCGCGAACAGGTGATGCAGCGCCTTCTCGTCGGTACCGCCGATATACATACCCGGCCGCCGGCGCACCGGTTCGAGGCCTTCCAGAACCTCGATATGCTTGGCCGTGTATGCGGCATCGCCCGCAGGCGCGCGCGAGCCGCCACGGCGTGCGCCATCGCGGCGCGCTTTCGGCGTCTCGGCAAACAGGTCGGGCGTTTTCGATGATTTTGCGGTCTTTCCCACGGCTAGTCCCATGTGGATGTGGAGCCTGCTGAGTGCAACGGCGGATGAGACGGCGGCGAATCAGCCCCAGCGCTGGGTCCAACTATGCCACCGGCACGGCAAAAGCATGAGCGCCAAGCCGCAGGCAGCGATTTTGCCCGCATCGGTTCCTGACAATTTGACCCCGGACGCTTTGCGCCCTATATCGCCGCCCATGAATAGGTCATTGGCCCGGGCAATTTTTTCCAAGGGGCGCCGCCGCTGTGAGGCTTGGCGTCGCCGCGCCCGCCTGCGCGCTCGCGCCTAGCCTCTTTCATCGTGCCGCCGGGTCCGCGGCACTTTCTCTGATAAGCTTTCGCGGATTCGGCCTGGCGCCCCGACAGCGCAAGGTGATCCAAGGATTCGACTCAATGTCAGCAGCAGGCGGTTCCGCGAACACGAAGATCGGTGTACTCGGCGCATCCGGTTATACCGGCGCCGAACTGGTGCGCCTACTTTTGTGCCACCCGAACGCACAGATCGTGCTGCTGACGGCCGAACGCCGCGCCGGCAAAACCATGGCGGAGGTATTCGCGCAATTCGCTCCCTTTGCGCTGCCAACACTGAGCGCGGTCGAGGACGCCGATTGGGGCAAGCTCGGCCTCGACGTTGCATTCTGCGCGCTTCCGCATGGCACGACGCAAAAGGTGATCAAGGATGTGCTCACGCGCGCGCCGCGCACCAAGGTGATCGATCTATCGGCTGATTTTCGCCTGAGCGATCCCGCGGCTTATGCGCGCTGGTACGGTCATCCCCATGCCGCGCCCGACCTGCAGAGGGAGACGGTGTACGGCCTGACCGAGGTGTATCGGGACAAGATCAAAACCGCGCGGCTGGTTGCTAATCCCGGCTGCTACACCACCTGCGCCGAGCTGCCTTTGATTCCGCTACTCAGAGCCAGGCTCATCGATCCGGACGAGATCGTGATTGATGCGAAGTCCGGCATGACCGGGGCGGGCAGGGCGGCGCGCGAGGACATGGTCTTTGCGGAAGTATCCGAAGGCTTTCATGCCTACGGCGTCGGCCATCACCGGCATATGTCCGAGCTCGACCAGGAATTTTCCCGCGCCGCCGGCCGCGAGGTCATCGTCAGCTTCACGCCGCATCTCGTGCCGATGAACCGCGGCATTCTGGCGACGATCTATGTCCGCAGCGGCAAAGCCTCGCCGCAGGATCTTCATGCGCTGTTGGCCAAGGTTTATGCGTCGGAGCCGTTCGTCCATGTGCTGCCGTTTGGCGCGACGCCGCAGACCCGGCACGTGCGCGGCTCGAACATGACATTTATCGGGGTGGCTGCCGACCGCGTCGCCGGCCGCGCCATTATCATTTCGGCGCTCGACAATCTGACCAAGGGCGCCTCCGGCCAGGCGGTGCAGAACATGAATGTCATGCTCGGCCTGCCGGAAACCACCGGCCTCGAACAGGTCGCGTTATTTCCTTAAACGAAGGGCGCGACTCTAAAAGCGGCGGCGACGTTCAGATCAGTTTGAAGATCGCGAGCACCAACAGTACCTGCGCCACAAAGCCGCCGGCAAAGGACAGCGTGCGCAGCACGGGAATGCCGAGCGTATAGACGACGACATGGACAAGGCGCGACCAGAAATAGAGCGCGCAGGCGAAGGCTGTGACGGCGGTGGCGATGCCCAGCGCCCGCGTCATCAAAACAAGCGGCGCGAAAATGACGAGATTTTCGACCGCATTGGTGTGAGCATCCATCATGCGCCGAGCCCATGGCGATTGAGCTTTGTCGCTCGGGCTCGGATTGGCCATCGCGCCCATCAACCCGCGCACCATGATGCGGTCGAGGATGTAAGGCACCCAGAACACGCCCGTCATCGCCACTGTGAGCGCGAGCCAGAACAATTCACTGGTCATGGTCTCCCCCCGTTAGGCTTCAAAGCGCAAACCAACGATTGCGCTAGCGCAGCCTACCGCTGAACTGGACCGAGGTCACGGTTCCGTTGTGGAGCAGAACGAATCGGCTTTTGCCATAGACATAGCGTTCGGTGACCCCTTGCGCCGTCTCACGACGATCGACCCGGTCGGGGTCTGCCCCAGCACGTCTCCTCGACTTGTTTTCTCGTCATGCCGACTCGCGGGTCGCCCCGCCGCTTGCACTCGGCCGCAGCCTGCGCCGGGTCAACGTCCGTTCCGAACCTCACCAAATTGAACGCGGAAATGTATCCTGTCCTGCCGTCCTCCAGCTTGACGTGGTAATAGGCATCACTGGTTACGCCCCGTTCGATCCCGTCGAGTTGCAGCTTGCTTCCTGCGTCAATCGACGCGCAGTCGATGACATTTGTTGTGGGTGTTGGACAGAGAAAACTACTGCCGGTTAGCCAATAAGTTTTGCCAAGGTTTGGCTCGTACTTCGACCTCTCCTCTAGGAAAGCTTTTTCGAAGTCGACTGCGGGTGGGCGCTTCGCACAGCCCGTCATCACCGAAAGCGCGACGATGCTGATAATGAATTGCGTCCTCAAATCGCTCTCCCAGCCGCGAGGTTGAAAAGTACACGCAGCTGCAACGGCTGGTCGAGTGAATGATATTCAACTAAAGGGGCGTCGCGTGTGAGGAGAAGCGCAGCGAAAGGCGATTTTGCTTTTAATCGCGGACCTTCACGTAGCTTCCCGGCGCGTCCTCGATCGGTTTGAGCGGACCATCGCCCGGCACGTGCGCCGGGACTTCGGTGGGGCTTTGCTTGGTGATCCAGAGGAGCCAATCCGGCCACCACGAACCGGAATGCTCCTTGGCTTTGGCGAGCCAGCCATCGATATCCGCGCTGCGCGGCTTTGGCCCGGTCCAATACTGATACTTGTTCTTTTCCGGCGGGTTGATCACGCCGGCAATGTGGCCGGACCCGGCGACCACGAATCTCACGTCGCCGCTGAAAAATCTCGACCCGAACATCACCGACTTGGCTGGCGCAATGTGATCCTCACGCGTCGCCAGATTGTAGATCGGAATCGTAACCGCTTTGAGATCGACCGGCGTGTCGCCGATCGTCATCTTTCCCTTTGCCAGCTTGTTATCGAGGTAGCAATTGCGCAGGTAGAACGAGTGATTGGCCGCCGGCATGCGCGTGGCGTCGGAATTCCAGTACAGCAGATCGAAGGGGAAGGGCGCCTTGCCCTTTAGATAATTGTTGATGACATAAGGCCATAGCAAATCGTTGGAGCGGAGCAGGTTGAAAACGGTCGCCATCGATCGGCTGTCAAGATAGCCGCGTTCCGCCATTCTCTTTTCCAGGGCCGACACCTGTTCCTCGTCGACGAACACTTTCAGATCGCCGGCATAGGTGAAATCGACTTGAGAGGCGAACATGGTCGCTGAGGCGATGCGTTCGTCGCCTCGCGACGCCATCGCGGCGAGCGTGATCGCGAGCAAGGTGCCGCCGACGCAATAACCGATGGCGTGAACCTTATTTTCGCCGGTGGCTTGTTTGATCGCGTCGAGCGCCGCGAGCGGTCCTTGACGCACATAATCGTCGAAGGTCTTTTGCACCAGCCGTTCGTCGGGATTGACCCATGAGATGCAAAATACGGTCAGTCCCTGATCGACGCACCATTTGATGAAGGATTTTTCCGGAGTGAGGTCGAGGACGTAGAATTTGTTGATCCATGGCGGCACGATCAGCAGCGGTCGCTTGAGAACCGTCTCGGTCGAAGGCGCATACTGGATGAGCTGCATCAGCTCATTCTGGTAAATGACCTTGCCGGGCGTGATGGCCAGATTGCGTCCGACTTCGAACATCGAGGAATCCGACTGGCGGATTTTCAGATGCCCGCCGCCCCGTTCGATGTCCTCCGCGAGCATATGCATGCCGCGTACGAGGTTGTCGGCATTCGAGGTCAGGGTCTCGCGCAGCAGCTCGGGATTGGTCAGAACGAAATTCGTGGGCGCCAGCGCATTGGTGATCTGGCGTACGTAAAATTCGGCCTTCAGCTTGGTATGGGGCTTAAGATTGGCGGCGTCCGCCACGAGCTTGTCAGCCCATTGTGCGGTCAAAAGATAGGCTTGTTTGAGAAAGTCGAAGAACTGGTTTTGCGACCATTCCGGATCGCTGAACCGCTTGTCGCCCGGAGCCGGCGTCGCCACCGGCGCCGCCGGTTCGCCAGCTAGCCGCCTGACCGCCGAAGCCCACAAATCGAGATAGGCTTTGCCAAGGTTCGTTTGCAGTTCGACGGTGCGTTGCGGATCGGACAGCCAGTATTCCGCGACCTCGCCCAGCGTCTTGACAACTTCGGTGACCTCGTCGGCGAATTCCTTGTCGTCGCGGCCTTCCTCGCGCGGCTTGAGATAAGCGGCAAGCGCTCGGCCGCTTTCCTCAACGAGCCGGGCCAGATTGTGCGAGAACTGCTCGATATCGAGGTTGCCGATCTTGGTCGGGATCGGTGTCAACGCTTGCTGTTCCGCTGTCTTGACGGACGACGGCTGGTTAGCAGCGCTCTGCTGCGCCGTCTCCTGCGATGGAGCCCGCACCTGCGTTTCCTCTGTGGCCGAACAATTCTGCAGCCCTTTAGTCAGAAATGGCCCACTCATGTGCGGCCTACAAGTGAGTGTTCCGCCGGACTTGACGCGCTCACCGTTGCAGCCGGAAACGGCCGGTCCCGCTTTGGACATATTAGCAGGTTAATTTGACAGTTCGTGCAAGCTCTGAGTTGATGATCGTAAATTATTGGAGCAGCGGGCATTTCTGTGTTGGTCCTAGCGATTGGACGGCTTGTCCGGCAACCGATTAGTCGCCGGCTAGGCCATTTCGGAGAAAACCAAGGTGCATAGCGCAACCGTGATTTCGCGCGTGCCAGCAAGCGTTGCGCCGAGGCGCGCTCCGTCCTTTCTTGGTCTTGCGGCCATCGCCTGCCTCGTCCTCGCAGCCTGCTCGCCGGGCGCCGATTACCCGTCGCTATTTCCTTCCGTTCATGACATCCCGCCGCCGCGCACCGATACCCCGCTTGACAGAAACCAAGTCCAGCAGGCCACCGAGGATTTGATCAGTGCACGCGATCACTTAGGTGCGGAATCGCAGGGCGCTCAGGCCAAGAACTCAACCAGTTCGGCGGTGAAGGCTGCGGCCAAGTCTGTAGCTAAGTCTGCACCCAATTCCCCCGCGAAATCCGCGGACAAGTCTTCGCACAAGTCTTCGGCGACGCCGGCGACTGGCCCGGGTGCAGCGAGAAAACAGCCAAGTCCTCCGGTCGACGCGCGGCAGACCCCTGGAGCGGACGCCGACCAAACGGCGGGAGCTGAAACCAAGTGATAATGGTCCGCGCATAGTGTAGTGAGAGTGGTTCATTGACGCGTCGGAATTGCCAATGGAAGAGTTTTATCGCATTCGCCGTTTGCCGCCTTACGTGTTCGAGCAGGTCAACCGCGCCAAGGCGGTGGCCCGTAACGGCGGCGCCGACATCATCGACCTCGGCATGGGTAATCCCGATCTGCCGACGCCGGCGCATGTCGTCGAAAAACTGAAAGAGACTGTCGGTAAGCCCCGTACCGATCGCTATTCGGCTTCTCGCGGCATACCCGGTCTCCGCCGCGCCCAAGCCGCCTATTACGGGCGGCGCTTCGGCGTGAAGCTCAATCCGGAAACCCAGGTCGTCACCACGCTCGGGTCGAAAGAGGGCTTCGCCAATGTGGCGCAGGCGATCACTGCGCCTGGCGACATCATTGTGGTTCCAAACCCCACTTACCCGATTCACGTCTTTGGCTTCTTGATGGCGGGGGGCGCAATCCGCTCCGTCCCGGTCGAGGCCAGTGACGCATTCTTCGGAGCCCTGGAGCGGGCAGTCCTGTTTTCTATTCCGCGCCCGATCGCGGTCGTGGTGTGCTACCCGTCCAATCCGACGGCCTGTGTCGCGACGCTCGATTTCTATCGCGAGCTGGTGGCATTCGCCAAAAAGCATTCGCTCTTGGTGTTGTCGGACCTGGCCTATGCCGAGGTCTATTTTGACAACAACCCGCCGCCCTCGCTGCTGCAGGTTCCTGGCGCAATGGATGTCGCCGTGGAATTCACCTCGATGTCCAAAACCTATTCGATGCCAGGCTGGCGGATCGGTTTTGCCGTCGGCAATGAGCGCATCATCGCCGCGCTGGGACGGGTGAAGTCCTATCTCGATTACGGCGCTTTCACGCCGGTTCAAGTAGCGGCGACCGCGGCGCTCAACGGTCCGGACGACTGCATCAACGAAATGCGCGCCACATACCGGCGCCGCCGCGATGCTTTGGTCGAGTCCTTCGGCAGAGCGGGCTGGCCGGTACCCCCTCCTTCGGCCTCGATGTTCGCTTGGGCGCCAATACCCGAACCGTTCCGCACTCTTGGCAGCGTCGAATTCTCCACGCTTCTGGTTGAGAAGGCCGGAGTCGCCGTATCTCCCGGCGCCGGCTTTGGCGAACACGGCGAAGGCCACGTCCGCATCGCGCTCGTCGAAAACGAGCAGCGCATTCGTCAGGCGGCCCGCAACATCCGGCGCTTTCTTGAAACCGGGCCGGAAATGCTGCACAACGTCGTTCCGTTGGCGACGCGGCGCTAGGGTCAAAACTGGCCGCGTCTTTCTCCATCCAATCCGGACGGCGCGTCATGGCACAACCGCTGAAAGTCGGTCTTGCCGGACTCGGCACGGTCGGCAGCGCCGTCGTGGAACTCCTTGAGCGCGGCCGCGACAAGCTGATTGCGCGGTGCGGTCGCGCGATCGAGGTCGTCGCCATCAGCGCGCGATCGCGTCATAAGAAACGCGGCTTTGATCCGGGGAAATTTCGCTGGGTTGGCGATCCGGCGGCGTTGGCGCGCGATCCTGCAATCGATGTGCTGGTCGAAGTCATCGGCGGCGCCGGCGGTCCGGCCAAGCTCGCCGTCGAGACCGCTCTGACCGCCGGCAAGCCCGTCGTCACAGCCAACAAGGCGCTGCTCGCCGCGCATGGCCAGCGGCTCGCCGCGCTCGCGGAGCGCCACGCCGTTGCGCTCAATTTCGAAGCCTCGGTCGCCGGCGGCATTCCAATCGTCAAGACGCTGCGCGAGGGGCTCAACGGCGCGACCTTCACGCGCATCTACGGCATCCTCAACGGCACCTGTAATTACATTCTCACCCGCATGGAGCAGGAGCGGTTGAGCTTTGCCGATTGCCTGAAAGAAGCGCAGCAGCTCGGCTACGCCGAAGCCGATCCCAGCTTTGATATCGAAGGCCATGACACCGCGCAAAAACTCGCCATTCTCGCGAGCCTGGCGTTCGGCACCAAGATCGATCCGCGCGCGGTCTATAGCGAAGGCATTGCGTCGATCACCCCGGCCGACCTCAACGCCGCGGCCGAGCTTGGCTACCGCGTCAAGCTCCTCGGTGTTGCAGTGAAAACTGCCGAAGGCATCGAACAGCGCGTGCATCCGACCATGGTGCCTAAGGATTCCGCCATCGCTCAGGTCATGGGAGTTACCAATGCGATCACGATCGATGCCGATGGCATCGCGCCGATCACGCTGGTCGGGCCTGGCGCCGGCGGCGAAGCCACCGCTTCGGCAATCATTGCCGATCTCGCCGATATTGCCCGCGGCGTGCGCACACCGCCATTCGGCCGGCCGGCGGTGCGAATGACCGCAGTCCGCAAGGCGCCGATGCAGCATCATGAAGGTGGCTATTACATCAGGCTCCTTGCCCGTGACCGTCCGGGCACGGCGGCTACGATCGCGCGGCGCCTGGCGCAGCAGAAGATTTCGCTGGAGTCGATCGTGCAGCGCCACGACGCCGGATCGCGCGGCGCCGCGCAACCCGGGCGCTCCGACGAGGCGGTGCCGGTGATCTTGATCACCTATGCGACCAGTGAAGACGCCGTCCACAAAGCCCTTGCCGCGGTGCGCCGGGATCGGGTTGTGTATGGGCGGCCACAGGTCATCCGCATCGAGCGCGCCTGACGCGTTTAAGGCCGCGCCGCGAGAGTTTTGTCGTCATTGGAGATTGCCTCATGTCGTCGAAGCCGGCCGGCCAGCACTCGGGTCAGCACACGGGCCAGCAGACGGGTCAGCAGACGGGTCAGCACACGGGTCAGCACACGGGTCAGCACACGGGCCAGCACACAGGCCTTGGGCGCGCGCTGTCGCTCGAGATCGTGCGGGTGACGGAGGGGGCCGCGGTGGCGGCTGCGCGACTGCGCGGACGCGGCGCGGAAAAGATGTCGGATCAGGCCGCTGTCGACGCCATGCGCCGCGAACTGAGCGGGCTTGCGATCGACGGCACCGTGGTGATCGGCGAGGGCGAAATGGACGAAGCGCCGATGCTCTTCATTGGCGAGAAGGTCGGCACCGGATCCCGACCGAAGGTGGACATCGCCGTCGATCCGCTCGAGGGCACAACGCTCTGTGCCAAGAACATGCCGGGCGCCATAGCCACCCTTGCGATGGCGCAGGACGGCACGCTGTTGCACGCGCCCGATATCTACATGGACAAAATCGCCATCGGCCCGGGCTATCCCAAAAACGTGGTCGATCTCGACGCGCCCGCCGAGGAGAACATCGTCAACCTCGCCAAGGCCAAGGGCGTCAAACCGGAGGCGATCACAGCGATGATCCTTGACCGGCCACGCCACGCCGACTTGATCGGCGCGGTGCGCAAGGCCGGCGCCGCCGTCAGCCTGATCAGCGATGGCGACGTCGCCGGCGTGATCCACACCGCCGATCCGGACAAAACCGGCATTGACATCTATCGCGGCATCGGCGGCGCGCCGGAGGGCGTGCTGGCGGCCGCCGCGCTGCGCTGCATCGGCGGGCAGATGCAGACGCGCCTCGTACTCGATACCGAGGCGAAGCGCGAGCGCGCCGCCAAAATGGGGATCAAAGATCCACGCCGAAAATATCAGATCGAGGACATGGTCAAAGGCGAGTGCCTATTCGCGGCGACCGGCGTCACCGACGGCCGCATGCTGCGCGGCGCAGTTCGGCGGGAGGTGCTCGAAACCGAAACCGTGGTCATGCGCTCAACCAGCGGCACCATCCGCTGGATCAGAGCCGAGCACCGGCAATCGGACAAGTTCCGATAACGCCGGCGCCTGCGGTTGGGATCGCTGGGGATAACGAGTTTTGACCCCGATTCGCTGAATCAGATAGCGTCCCGGATCGCTGCGCCGCCTGGCGGCGCTGGAAATCGCGGAATGTCCGAACAACGTTTATTTCTCGGTGTCGAGAACTCGGCGACCGGTCGCGCCTGGCGCGACCGGCTCGACGAACGCGGCGCCGCGCGGGCTTTGGCCATCGCGCAGCATCATGCGCTGCCCGAGCTCTTGGCTCGCATCATCGCCGGCCGCCATATCGAGACGGATGCGGTGGACGCTTTCCTCGATCCGACCATCAAGCGTGCGATGCCCGATCCGCTTGTGCTCACCGCGATGAAGGAGGCAGCGGAGCGGATCGCGGACGCAGCGCTGCGCGCTGAATGTGTCGCGATTTTCGGCGACTACGATGTCGATGGTGCAACTTCGGCGGCGCTGCTTGCCCGTTTTCTTCGTCAATGTGGGATCGAGCCGATCATCTACATTCCCGACCGCTTGTTCGAAGGCTACGGCCCGAACGTCGAAGCCGTGCGGGCACTTGCCGAGCGCGGCGCCACGCTGCTTCTCTGCGTCGATTGCGGCACGACCAGTGCCGAAGCCCTTGCGGAAGCGAAAGCGCGCGGCCTCGATGTTGTCGTCATCGACCACCATCAGGCCGATGAGAAGCTGCCGCCGGCGCTCGCAATCGTCAATCCGAACCGCCGCGACGACCTCTCCGGCTTAGGCCACCTGGCCGCCGTCGGTCTCACTTTCATGACAGTGGTCGCCGTCAATCGCATCCTCCGCGCGCGCGGTTTTTGGCACGGAGACCGGCCCGAGCCGGATCTTCTCGGCTTCCTCGCAGACGTCGCGCTCGGCACGGTTGCCGACGTGGTTCCGCTGATTGGGCTCAATCGTGCCTTCGTGGCGAAAGGACTGATCGCGCTGCGCCGGCGCGAGCGTCCCGGCCATGTCAGCCTGATGGACGTGGCACGGCTTTCCGGCCCGCCCGAGGCCTGGCATCTCGGGTTTTTGCTGGGGCCACGGATCAATGCCGGCGGCCGCATTGGGCGGGCCGATCTGGGCGTGCGGCTCCTGCTCGAGAATGATCCGATCGAGGCGGCAAAAATCGCTGCCGAACTCGATCGGCTCAACCGTGAGCGGCAGGCGATCGAACAAGTAACGTTGGCGCAGGCCGAAGCCGAAGCGGATGCCGCACTCGGCATCGAGGACAAGGGCGCGGTGATAGTAACCGCGGCGGAGGGGTGGCATCCCGGCATCGTCGGGCTTGTCGCTGCGCGCCTGAAGGAGAAATTCGGCCTGCCTGCCTTTGCCATCGCGCTTGAACCCGGCGGGATCGGCACCGGCTCCGGGCGTTCGATCCCGGGTGTCGACATCGGCCGCGCGGTGCGGCGCGCGGTCGCCGAGGGGCTACTTGTAAAGGGCGGCGGGCACGCCATGGCCGCGGGCGTTACGTTGCGTAAGGGCGCCCTTGCGCAGCTGCGCGCTTACCTTGAAGCGACTCTTGCGGCCGATGTCGAGAAAGCGCGCCGGGCGAGCGGCCTCTTAATCGACGGCGCGGTGACTGCCGCCGCAGCGGACGGCGATCTCCTCGCCATGATCGCGCGGGCCGGACCATTCGGGTCCGGCAATCCGGAACCGATCATCGCGCTTCCGGCGCACACCATCACTTACGCGGAAGAAGTAGGTCAGGCGCATATGCGCGTGCGCTTGAAATCCGGTGATGGTGCGGCAGTGAATGCAATTGCATTCCGCGCGGCCAGCCAGAAGCTCGGTATCGCGCTGCGCAACAGCCGCGGCCGGCAAGTACACGCCGCCGGCTGCTTTGCGCTCGACCGCTGGCAGGGCGAAGAGCGGGTCCAATTCAAACTGACCGATGTCGCGCCTGCGGAGCCGTTCACCGGGACATAATACTCGAAACGCTATGGCTTGCTTTCGCACCACTCGCCGTGCGTCTGACGAATCAAATCTTCCCGATTCCCGAAATGCCCGATTGGTCCGAGCTCCTTTTTGCCGGCGGGATCGTAGAGCCAGTACCAATCATAGCTGCCGCCGAGGAGAAAATAGCGATGCGACAGCACGACTAAATGATCTTTGTATTTGCTCCGGCAGAAATTGAGGACCAGGACATCATTTGCAGGCATCAGGAAATGCTCCTCGCCGGCGCGCATGTCATAGACATGCAGCGCATCGGACGTCGCCCAACCGTGGGTGAGAAAATAAAGCCGCCGCCCGTCGGAGCTGAACTGCTTGCTTTTAAAATTGCAGAGCTGGTGCTCGGCGTCGTCGCCGCGTCCCTTCAGCAGGAGCCGATCATCGTTGCCGTCCGGACTGATGCGTCGTAGCTCGTCGGGCCGCGGCTCAGTGGGACAGAACTGGTCGGGCTCGTAATGGCGATGGGTGCGGCCGCGGCCCAGCCGCGTGTAAACCACAAAAGCGCCGCCCGGCGACAGCACCGGATCGACATCCATCTCCGATGCCGTGAGCTTGGTGGTGCCGCCAGCCCGCTCGATGAAAATGCTTCCAGCGTCGCTGTAAACGCGCGCCGGCTGACAGTGCGCGGCGATCGTGCCCGTCAGCAGGACAAGGAGGGCCAAAATATGTTTCATGTTTGGCTGGATGATCGAAAGGCGTTCGCGCCGCTGCCATCTTGGCACGGCCCGCGCAGAGCGGCTATCAGGGTGGGGACAACATCGCCAACTCGGGGCAGCAACGAATGGCCAAGCTCAACCTTTCGGTCGCAGTGGGCGACTATGACCGCACCCGCGCCCTGATCGACGGCAGTGTTGCGATCGATGGCGTCGATCCGGTCTATATGACGCTGGTTCCTGAAGAGATTTTCTTTCGTGCCTTCCGCGCTGCCGAGTTCGACATCTGCGAATTGTCGCTGTCGAGCTACACGGTTAAGACCGCGCAAAACGACTGCCCCTACATCGCCGTGCCGGCCTTCGTTTCGCGCGCCTTCCGGCATACCTCGATCTATGTGCGCACCGACCGGATCAAGAAGCCGCAGGATCTCAAGGGCCGCAAAGTCGGCGTACCGGAATATCAGCTGACCGCGAATGTTTGGGCGCGCGCCTTTCTCGAGGACGATTATGGCGTCAAGCGCCCGGACATCCACTGGATTCGCGGCGGCATTGAACAGGCCGGCCGGCCGGAAAAAATCACCGTGAAGTTGCCCCCTGGGGTGCGGCTCGATAATGCGCCGGCCGGCGCGACCATTTCTGCGCTGCTCGAGGCCGGTGAGATCGACGGCTTCATCGCGCCGCGGCCGCCGACGCTGGTCGAAAAAGGACATCCCCATATCGGCTGGCTATTCCCCGATCCGACGGCGGTGGCGAAAGATTATTTTAAGCGCACCGGCTTTTTTCCGATCATGCACGTCCTCGGCATTCGCCGCGACCTTGCAGAAAAACATCCTTGGCTCCCCGGCGCCGTGTACAAGGCCTTCGAGCAAGCCAAACATGCCGGCCTTGAAAAACTTTCGGACACTTCGGCGACGAAGGTCACTTTGCCTTTTGTCGAGGAGCGCCTTGCGGAAGCGCGGACGCTCATGGGCGATGATTTCTGGTCGTATGGCGTCGAAGCAAACCGCAAGGTGCTCGACTATTTCCTGGCGCAGCATCACGGCGAAGGGTTGTCATCGCGTCACGTTCAAGTGGATGAACTCTTCCACCCCGCGACTTACGAGACGTTCAAGCTGTAGGTTATGCACCCTTTGGTGCAGAGAAATTCTTCCGCTCATTCCCGCGCAAGCGGGAATCCAGAGAAATAGGCTGGATCCCCACCTTCCGCCTTCGCGCTGTGCGCTTCAGCGGACTCCAAACCCGCCGAAGCTCGTTCAGCGAGCGTAGGCGGGTCGCGGGGACAAGCCGAGCGCTACTCAGGGCGCTAACTTCCGCCGCGCGTCATGGCCGCGGTCATGGCGGCGGTGTAGCCCGGTTCGACCCGCACATCGACGACGGCGACCTGGCCCGCGTCGACCGCGGCAATTGCTTTTTCCAAAACGCCCACGAGATCGGCTGCCTTGGTCACCGGACCAAATCCGGCGGCGCCTTGCGCCCGACCCATGGCGGCAAGATCGACCTCCGGGTCCGCCATGCGCTGACCGATCCACTTGTTTTCGATCGGGCGGTTGCGGGCCCGCGCCATCCGCTCCTGATGCAGCTCGTCATTGTAGAAGGAGCGGTTATTGGCGAGCACGAATAACAGCGGAATCTTGTAATGCACCGCGGTCCAGACCGCGGTGACACCCATCAGAAAATCGCCGTCGCCGCAGATTGCGATCGGCAACCGTTCCGAACCCTTCAGCGCCAGCGCGGCGCCGACCGAAATGCCCGGGCCGCCGCCGACCCCGCCGCCGCCGTCCGAGCCGACATAATCGAGCGGGTAGCGGAACGTGAGCCAGCTGTCGTCCCATGATAGGGGAAGGTGTGTATACGTCACCGCGCGATCGCCGAGCACTGTGTGCAAGGCGCGGGCGATATGCTCGTTGGTGAAACCGGACGGCTCCTTGTTTGATGTTCCGCGTGGCGACGGCACTGCGTGCGGCTTTGCGTTCTTGCCGATCGCTTTGACGAGTTCGGGAACGACGAGATCGGGATCAGCGGACAACAACAGATCCACCGGCGGCAGTCCCTGGTAATCCATGCTCCAGCCGTTGTGAATGCGATGGTCCAGCGAGATCTGGACCACTTTCACGGACGGGGACGGGCCAAAAGCGCGCAGCGCGCCGGCGAGGTCGACCCAATCGAGACTGAGCACGACGTCGACGTTCTTTAAACCGTCAACACTGTCCGGCGTGATCGCGCGCGGCGAGCCAGCATAGAGGGGATGATCGGTTGGAAAGCTCGCGCCGATCTTGAGATCGGTGACCACGCGCGCGTTGAGAGTTTCAGCAAGCGCCACCCGCCCGTCCCAAGCGTCGGTGCTGCGCGAGGTGCGGCCGGCAAGCAACAAAACCTGTTTTGCGCCCTTGAGAACATCCGCCGCTTGCCGAATCAATTCGGCGGGCGCCGCCGTCGCGACCTGCGGCATGTAACGTGCCACATCGATTGGCGGCAGCGGCTCGGCAACCTTCGCTTCCTGTAGTTCGGCGTCGAAATTGATGTAGACCGGGCCGCGCGGCGCCGTGTTCGCAATCCAGGTTCCACGCAAAATCGCTTCGCGCGCCGCGCCCGGGGACGACGGCTGATCGTCCCATTTGGTGTATTCGCGCACCAAGGCGCCCTGATCGCGCGCGGTATGAATCCAGTCGATCCAGGGCCGCCGCTTGGCTGCGTCGACCGGCCCGGTGGCGCCAAGCACGATGACCGGCATGCGGTCGCACCAGGCATTGAACATCGCCATGGACGCATGCATCAGGCCGACATTCGAATGCACGGCGGTGACCATGGCCTTGCCGGTGACCTTGGCATAGCCGTGCGCGATGGCGACCGCGGCCTCCTCGTGCAGGCAGAGCAGCATCTGCGGCTTGGTATTGCCGAGATAATTGACGATGCTGTCGTGCAGCCCGCGATAGCTCGCGCCCGGGGTGAGAGCGATATAGGGAATATCAAGCGCGCGCAGTGCGTCGGCGATTACATCGCTGCCAAAACCAGGCGCGTTGACGCCGGCCGGCGTTGGACGTTCGACCCCGGCCACGGCGGGGTCGGCGTCATTGGCTTTGGCGCGTGCGGTCGCAGAAAGGGGCGGCGTCATGGTGGGATTCCTTTGGGGACTTGCTTGGCGTGGGAACTTACTTGGCGGCAGTCTCAAATACCGCGGCTGTCGGACTTGGCGGCGTCATCCAATCGGATCGCTGAGGAATGCACAAGCCGGTTCCGCGCGATCGAGCGCGGGTCATGATCCTTGACGCAACCGCGCCAGAAGCTTCACGCCGGCATAGCCATCGGCCGGTTCGATGCCGAATTTGCGCTGGTAATCGCGCACGGCAAGGCTTGTCGCATTGCCGATCCGGCCGTCGGCGCCGCCGGTGTCGAAGCCGAGCGCCGTAAGGCGGCGCTGAAGTTCCTGGACCTCGGCGAGGCTGGGCGGCGGCTCGCTGTCGGGAAATTGCTGGACGAAAGGCGGGCGGCCGAGACATCGATCGCCGAGATACCAAAGGCCGAGCGCATAACTCGTTGCCGGATTGTAGCTGCGCGCGGCGAAAAAATTGGGGCCGAGCAGGAAAGCAGGGCCGCCCGCGATCGGCAGCCAAGCGCGCGCGGTGGCGTTTGGCTGCGGGAAGGGCTCGCCGTCGGCGCGCGCGACGCCGAGCGCTTGCCAATTGGCGTAACTGCGTGAGGCACTGCCGCTGATCGGCCGCTTCATGCGTACTTCGTAACCCCAGTGCTCGCCGCGGCGATAATTGCCGCGTTCCACGAAATAGCGCGCGGTCGTGGCGAGCGCGTCGTCCGGTGGACCGTAGGGCGAGATTTTGCCGTCGCCGTTATAGTCGATGCCCATGTGCAACCAGACTTCCGGCATCCATTGCGTATGCCCCATGGCGCCAGCCCAAGAGCCGACCATTTCTTCCGGCGTGGTCCAGCCGCGCTGAATGATGGTCAAGGCATTGATCAATTCGCTTTCCCAATAGCTGCGGCGACGCGACTCGCCCCAGGCGAGCGTTGCCAGCGACGGAATGACCGGCCGCATGTGGTTCTTCTCGACCACAGGATCGCCGAATGCGGATTCGATGCCCCAGACCCCGAGCATGAAGGAGGCCTCAACGCCAAAATCACGCTCAATGCGCGCCAGCAGCGATGCGTATTCTTTCGCTTTGGCTTTGCCTGCCTCGATCCTCCAATCCGAGGCGGCGCGGTTGAGATATTGCCAGAGCTGTTGATTGAACTCCGGCTGATTGCGGATCGCGTTTAGGCCCGTCATGTCGGGCTGCACGCCGCGCATCACTCGCGTGTAAGTTTCCTCGCTGATGCCGCGAGCGGCAGCCTTGCTGCGAAAGCCGGCGATCCACTGCTCGAAGCCAATCTCTGCGCGCGCGGCGGATAGCCTCGACAGCACGGCGGCACCGCCGGCAAATGACAGCAAGTTTCGTCGTGTAAGGCTGGGCAGCGATGTCGTCGCCATCACGATCTTATCTTACCGCGACTGAGATGCGGCCGTGGCACGAATTTGTAGTGCCGGTAAGGGCCGCTAGTGATGCGCCGCCTGGACCTGGTCGGGCATGCCCAGTTTTGTGATCAAGCCGTCGAGGCTATTGGCGAAACTCTCGATGTTAAAGTTGAGCGGATCATCGTGACCATTGGCGATTTGTGCATCGATCGCGGCGTGGAATGCCGGGATGAGCCATCGCTCCGCCCGGACGCTGGCGATTACGTAGAGCAGCGCAAGCCGGTCATATTGCGCGGCCGTAAAGGCGGGATCAGGCGAGCGCGCGTCGTTACGCCGGCCGCGGCCTGGCGCGCTTCGCCGCGGTTGAATCATTTCGTTGTGCAAGAATAGTCCCTTCAACGCTCCGCCGAATTCCGCCGCCTGCTCAAACTTGGTCTCGCGCCACGGGATCGAATAATCGTGCGCCAACAGCAGCTCGCCGGTGCGACTGATGACAACATGGGCTTTGCCCCAGCCGTCATGGCACTCGAAGTTTCGCAAGTCGTTGACCTTGCCGCCGCCATCGATGTCTTCCGGGAAGGAGCGGCGGCCGAAATTCGGTCCACTGGTGTCGTGGATTACGAAATAGCGCGCCATCGGCGCTGAAAGTTCATTGTCGTGGGCGCGCGACACCGGCAGCCAGAGAAAATCACCGAACTCGCCCTCGAGCCCCAGCGTGGAGAGGTAATCACTCAGCGTAGCGCGCGACGGCAGTCCGGTCGTTTGTCCAATGCGTTGGGCCAAGACGTGGGGCAGGCCTTGCAAACGCGGTTCGAGATTGCGCGATGAGTCCATGCCGCGCATCAGGCACAGCGCTTGCTCGACGGGCGTGCCGGCGAAACTCAATGTCTCGCTGTCGAACGCGCATGCGCCCATGCTATTGATGAAGAAGAGCGGGCGAAAATGATCCGGCTTGCAGCCGGCAAGCACGGCATCGAGCGGCGCGAGTACGATCGGGCCCGCGAGCATCGCGGCGCATAGCCATTCGTAAATTTTGCTCGACCCGCGCAAGCGTCAAATCCCAACGTTGAGAGTCGATAATATCGCGAGCAATGCACGTAATGCCAAGCCGTGCTCGAGTCTTTTTGAAGTACGAGGCGGTCAGGATGAATAAATATTCAGCTTAAATTCAGAAAAGCTGCCGAGCAGCGAAGAAAAGCTCACTCTTTTGCCCGTTCGACATAACTGCCGTCCGCAGTCATCACCACAATCTTGGTCCCGGTGGTGACAAAAGGCGGGACCATCGTGCGCACTCCATTCGAGAGCAAAGCGGGCTTGTAGGACGAAGCGGCGGTCTGTCCCTTCACCGTAGGCTCGGTGTCCACCACTTCCAGCACCGCCTTGGGGGGCAGTTCGATGGCAAGCGGCGTGCCCTCATGCAGGCTGATGGTCACTTCCATCTCCGGCTGCAAATAGGCGGCTTGGTCGCCGACGATATCGGCGGGCACGGCTACCTGGTCGTAGCTTTCCATGTTCATGAAATGGAAGCCGTCGCCGTCCTGATACATGTATTGGTGCTTGCGGTCCTCGACAAAGGCGCGCTCGACCTGGTCGGTGGTCTTGTAACGCAGCGAAACCTTGACCCCGTCGCCGATGCGGCGAACGTCGAGCTGGGTGACCGGCGTGCCCTTGCCGGGATGGATGTTCTCGGCAGCCATAACGACCCCGAGTTTACCGTCAATTTCGACGACATTTCCCTTGCGCAATGAACTGGCGATGACTTTCACGGCTTCCTCAACATCAATGGCTTATGGATTGGCTTTCGGATTTCGGGCGCACCATACTGATCTTGAGCTTTCCTGCCAGCTATTTCTCAATTGCGGGCAGACAAGGAACATGCTGGACAGGGCCATGTCGCACGTTCCGCCGTCTTCTTCGCCGTTCTGGGCCCTCGAGATTCACGCTGATCGCCGGCCGATCCTGTTGGCGCGCGGGCGCATTGTGGCCGGCTTGCGCGCCTGGTTTGCCGCGCGCGACTTTGTCGAAGTCGAGACTGCAAGCTTGCGGATCTCGCCCGGTAATGAAACCCATCTGCATGCCTTCGCCACGTCGCTCGTGACGCCCGGCGGCAGCGCGGCGCCGCTTTATCTGCGCACCTCGCCGGAGTTTGCCTGCAAGAAATTATTGGCGGCCGGCGAGCGGCGCATTGTCGAGTTCGCCAGATCGTTTCGCAACCGCGAGCGCGGCACGCTGCATCATCCCGAATTCACGCTTCTTGAGTGGTATCGCACCGGCGAGCCGTATGATGTCCTGATCAACGATTGCATCGCGATTGTGCGTGAGGCGGCTGCGGTCACGCAGACAGGACAGTTCAACTTCCGCGGCCGCACGGCCGATCCCTTCGCCGAACCCGAGCGGCTAACGGTCGCGGAGGCTTTCGCCCGCTTTGCCAAGATCGACATTCTCGCCACGCTCGCAGCTGACGCCGCGGATCGCGACCGGTTCGCCCGCGCGGCGCGGGACGTCGGCATCCGGGTCGCGGAGGACGATCGCTGGGCCGATATATTCAGCCGTGTCTTGGTGGAGCGGATCGAGCCCAATCTGGGCATCGGCCGCGCCACGATCCTCGACGAATATCCCGCCGTGCTTTCCGCTCTGGCCAGGCGCGCGCGCGATCCTCGCGTGGCAGAACGCTTCGAGATTTACGTGTGCGGTGTGGAACTCGCCAACGGCTTTGGCGAACTGACCGATCCGGCCGAACAGCGCCGTCAGCTTGAACAGGAAATGGCGGAGAAACAGCGACGCTATGGCGAGCGTTACCCGATCGATGAGGGCTTTCTCGCCGCGCTCGCCCATATGCCGCAAGCGTGCGGTGTGGCGCTCGGACTCGACCGGCTGGTCATGCTGGCAACCGGCGCGTCGCGGATCGATCAGGTGCTCTGGACACCGCTCGACGATCCGTCGCAATAAGCGAGCATTGCATAAGCCGCTGGAGGCGTTTTCCAGCGACAATAAGGAACGAGGTCGGCCATGCCGGCAAATAGCAAAACTCTGCGCAGTTCGTCCGCGCTGGTCGAGGCGCAGCTGATAAAGCCGGCGCGCCTCGATGCTTTACAGAATGTCGCGTCGCGCTATGCGGTGGCGATCACGCCGGCGCTGGTCGATCTGATCGACACCGCGGACCCGCACGATCCAATCGCGCTGCAATTTGTTCCCGATGAGCGCGAGCTGGAAACCCGTCCGGAAGAAACCGTCGATCCGATCGGCGACGCGGCGCACAGTCCGATCCCGGGCGTGGTGCATCGTTACCCGGATCGCGTGCTGCTCAAGCTCCTCAATGCCTGCGCGGTGTACTGCCGCTTCTGCTTCCGCCGCGAAATGATCGGCCCGGGCCGCGGCGCGCTCACGGGCAGCGCGCTCGCTGCGGCGCTCGATTACATCGCCCGCGCGCCGGAAATTTGGGAAGTCATCTTGACCGGCGGCGATCCGCTGTTGCTGCCGCCGCGCCGATTGAAGGATGTGATAACGCGGCTTGCGGCGATCGATCATGTGAAAGTCGTCCGCTTGCACACGCGCATTCCGGTCGCGGCGCCGGAACGGGTTACGCCCGCGCTATTGCGCGCGCTGCGCACCGCCAAGGCAACCTACATGGTCTTGCATGCCAATCACCCGCGCGAGCTTACCGGGGAGGCGCGCGCCGCATGCGCCCGCGTGATCGACGCTGGCATTCCGATGCTGTCGCAATCCGTACTGCTGCGCGGCATCAACGATGATGTGGAAACGCTCGGCGGCTTGATGCGCGCGCTGGTCGAATGTCGCATCAAACCCTATTACCTGCACCATGCCGATCTCGCTCCCGGCACAGCGCATTTGCGCACTTCAATCGCGCAAGGGCAGGTTTTGATGCGCGCGCTGCACGGCCGCTATTCGGGCCTATGCCAGCCGCACTATGTGCTCGACATTCCCGGCGGGCACGGCAAATCGCCGATCGGGCCCACCTATCTGAGCGCCGATGGAAGTCAGATCATCGATTTCAAGGGCGCGCGGCACGCTTATCCGCCGCGCGTTGGCGATTAAGCCGCAATCTCCTCGCGCGGCGCGAAGAACACCGTGGTTTCGAATTCGTAACGGCAGCTTTGGCACGACCACGTGTGCCGCACGCTTCGCTCGGTGAAATATTCAGACCAGTCGGGAGCGACGAGCCATTCGCCGCATTGTGGGCAACTGTTTTTGCTGTATGTGGCCAGTCGTGTTCGCGATGCCCGCGTCCGTGCCGCCGTCTCGGCATGCAGAGTCATGATTGGTCCTCCCTGAACCCGAACCACCCTCTGCCCATAATCAGGCTAGAAGCATTCCGTGGCAGCGGCAAGACAGATTTGCGTCGGCACGGTGGACGTTTCACGGAAATTTGCGCTGCGATGCAGCAGTTTTTAAATTTTAAAATTGTGCGCTGCGTTAGGTTGCGGCGACTTCGGATCTGCAAGATTCGGATCTGTAAGAATCTGTAAGAAAGAACTTCGAAATCAAATCAAAGCTGCCGCGCAATGGCAAAAGGCGTAGAATTCTAATCCGCCTCAAAAATGGAGTAGCGGCCATGAAATCATCCATCAAACTATCGATCTCGGCGCTTGCTTTTACCGCCGCGGCGGCAGCCCTCGCTGTTCCGGCCCAGGCGCAGAATTATCCCTGGTGCGCGCTCTACAGCGGGGGCGCTGTGGGCGGCGGGACGAATTGCGGTTTCGTCAGCTTTGAGCAGTGCATGGAGACTGCAAGAGGCTTGGGAAGCTTCTGTTACCGGAACACCCAATACGTACCGCCGCCGGGGCCACATTCCGCGAGGCGCTATCCGTATCCGTATTAAAGTGTTTGCCGCCGCCCGAGAGTGCCGCTTGCGGTCCGTTAGAATCTAGCCCGGCGCGAGGGCTGGCGAGGCGAGCTGCAAAACCTCCGCCCGCGGCGAGACGCTAAGCACGACGCCACACCATTTGCAGTCGAAGCTTGCGAAGACGGTATCCACAGCGCTCTTGGAACCCTTACGCTGGAACTGCATCGGCAAGCCGCAGAACGGGCAGTGCGGATGCGGAGCGTCGGCGTCCATGCGCCGAGCCATAGGCTTATATGGTTAATTGACAGTTAACGCAGTGCAGCGGGTTCGACGGAACTGGGACTATCCAGGGGTGAATTTGGGATCTTTGTCTTTATCGGAACAAATACCCGCCCACCGCGTTTTTGATCCATCGAAGCCCCGGTGAGCGGGGCTTTTGTTGTGGTGATCCAATGCTCGAAACAACCGATTTCTTCCAGGATCAGGTCAAGCAGTGCAGAAACCTCGCCGCCGACGCGCACGATAAAAACGATCGAGAGTTTTGGCTGCGCTTAGCACATCGCTGGGAGGGATTGTTGCGAGCCCAACAGCACGACGGCGCCGGCGTCGAAACCGTCCAAAAACTCAGATTCGAGCGTCCGATATTTGCAAAACGGCGCCGCGCCGCGTAGCGCGGCGTTTCCCGGAAAGCGGGTATCAAGGCACGATAGCGGGCCGAAACTCAGGTCCCAATCTCAAGAGGCCGATCTGGGCCTGAGAGGACCCCAGCGAACGTCTGGGTTTTTTTGCCTGAAGGTGGCCGAAGTACTGTCTTTATGCCGCCACGGTCTCTTGTTTTTGGGTAGCGCTAGTCACAGTGGACAGCGCGTTGGGGAGGGGCCGGTGAAAAGAAATTCAGGGCATCAGTGCGCTCAGTGTGGTGCGGTTTTGATCGCGCCCGAGTGGTCTGAGCATTTTCCCGATAACCGCATTCGAAATGTGTGGTCGTGTGAGGCCTGCGGGTACGAGTTTGAAGATACAGTGTATTTGTCTACCCGTGAGTTGGTGGATGCCGAATAGGGCTTGGGGTCACAGCACCCCGAGGTCAACGGCATGGGCGCTGCCTCATTTTGGTGGAGAGCTTCCCGGTGGGCTTAGCTTCGAAACGGGTCCTTTGACAAACACGAATCCGAAACGCGTTACTCAATTCAGATTATGTCCTTCCTGCGGAAGGCGCATGCTGGCAATCTCTAAATCTGAGATTTACGAGTGCAAGGAATGCCGAGTTTTTGTAACGGAGCCAAGTTGAATTCACGCGTTCGGCGACGATCCTGCACCTGTCCCAAAGTACAGTCGGGCTCGATATTTTGTCGAGCTGAATAGGCTCTTCCTTTACTAGTCGGTCTGTAGAAGGCGACTAACGAAAAGTTTCCTTCTTAAAGATCGTTGCTCCTTGTCTGACCAAATATCTTTTATCCTGGCGGGCGCCCGGAGAGCGTTTATGCTCGCTATGAGGGACAGGGATCGTGCCAATAAGAATGAGATTGAGATTTTTGTCTTTAGCGTAACCTCGAATGACTTTCCTCATGACATGCTCCAGCTCACTTTTTCATCGAATCTCGGCTCAATCGGGTCGTCACCGTTCAGTGCATGGCGTTGTAGATAAGCAAGACTACGATAACGGCGCCCAGAACAATCATCCAATTTGAAATTTGAACGCCAGCTATCGATGTTTTCCGGCTAAACCATTCCATGGCTTTCCTCCCCTAAGGTCGCCTCAGTTGGCAGCCTTATCGTCCTCGCGCGCGCCGCCAGTGATGGTTTTAGTTTTTGAGTGGAGCGCTTTTTCAGCCACCTGTCTATCATTTTGCGAACCTGGAATTCTGCCTCTTGCGTGATCCAATTACGATCCTCCCCTTTATTTCGACGCCCCCAGGATGAATGGCGATGGACCATTGCACTCGTTCGATCCGAGCGCGGAGCGTGTATCGTATGCTTCTGTACTCCACGGCTTGGACACAAATCAGAAGCTGAGCAAGACGTGGCGCTCGACGAGCCGCACCGGATCGCGGCTAATATCGCCAAGCTGCCGGAGCTACGAGGGACCGTCACCGAACGTCCCGTGCCTCTGGTCGGCAGTCGCAATCAGGCAGGCGGCTGAGTTCTAGAATGATGCCGCACGGTGGAAATTGGGGCGCACCAAGAGTGATAGCCGCTTTTGCAGGCTTTGTTCATGGTCGAGAGAGTACTGCCAACTATGAGCGTAACGACGATAATGACAGCCATTACGGGAGCGTTCATTGCAACCTCCCTTGCTGTGGGGCCGAAGCCTACCCATAGTGAACGCGCCGGACCGGGCTAAGTTCGGTAAACCACTTAGCTAAAGCAGCGTCGTTGCTATTCTGACTTTCGCGTGTGGCGAGCGCGTCGCGCACGAGCACGCGGCTTGTTCCTCGACCGGCCGGGGTGGCGGAAAAGCGGCGGGTCAGCCGTGCGCCGGATTAGTGGAAAAAGGGACCTTTTGGGCCGTACCCAGATTCTTCAGCGTAACCCAGTGCGTTCCCAAAGGCGTAGTTGTTGCGCTGACGGGCGACCACTTTGGGCCTGTAATGCTTGCTTTTTTTAGTGTCCGCTTTTGCGGTGGAAACGACCGAAGAGACACCTCTTGCTGGCGATGCTTCTTTCACGGGCGGTGCCGTGACTGTCCGAGCGATTACAGGACGGGAATAGTGATGAGGCCCATTTACTGCCGCTGTGACGTTGAACAAGCCGATCGCCAACGCCACGACCGCGGTGAACGCCGTAATCACACCGAAAAAGTAACTCAACACAGCGGTTAACTCCGAGAACGAGCACCACTCTAGCCAACGCGCCGCGTCCGCGATTTGATTGAAATCAAAGACGGCGGCGGTCTCATCGCCCGTTTGAGTCTAGGTGGGATCACGGTTGATAAGTGAAGTGGTCCGCCGTGCTCGTCGCGCTAGTGCCGTTTGGACCGGTCACGTCCACCATCGCGGAGCCCGCCGGCGAAGCGCGAAACACGCAGGCGCGTTACAACGTCTTCCCGACTACCACCATCGACACCGTCGTGGGAATGCGCAGAAAATCCTTGGCGCCCGTTGATATTCCGGCCGGTCGCTAGAGCACGTGACTCGGCAGCGCGCGCAATCCGCCTGTACCGCTTCCTCGAATTTGCATTGGCAGTCGGGCGGGCAGTGCGGGATGCTGCTCCAGACAGCGCTGACGGGCGAATCTGTTATGAACGACGCCTAGGGCTCCTGAGGGGCAGCTATTACCATTATGGAAACACGGATTTCTGCCGAGCTAGAGCAATCGAGCAGACCGAAGCCGGTCACCACGGAAGGAGTGATGGCAAGTATCTTGCGATGGTCTGCGGAGATTGGTGCGGCCGCCCGCAGGCTAACCAAGCGTGTTTTGCGGCTGAGGCATCCTGCATCTGCTGAAACGCTTGTTGGGAGCGACGATGTGTCAGCGCGGGCTGTCGCTACTACGCCGGTTAGCACTGACGTGGACGTTGGACCGGGTGCTGGGATCAACCCAGTCGCCGATACTGTACTCGATCAACAGGAAATCGAGCGTCGACGCAGCTTGGCAAGGACTTTATTCAATGATTTTTGGAGCGGGGTCGACGAGAAGCCGGTAGCATTCGTGGAGCGGCTTGACCGGGCCGAAGACTATCTGAACGAGCGTTTAGCGGCGAGCGGCGAGTTCTGGCGGCTCGACGCCAACACGAGGGTAACGCTCGGCTTGCCGCCTCGGTCGAATTCACCCGATAACGGAAAAAACAACGCTGCTCGCGCGTGAGCGACTTCTCTCGAAGTGTCCTATCCGAAAAACGATGTGGCCTGGCCGAGCTTTGAGCAGTCACGCGCGGTCAAGGGCTCTGTGAGAGGTTACAGATTGTGAGATTAAGGTCCTGCCGCTACTCAGACTTTGCGGCTTCCCGAAATGCGTGGCAACCGGACATTCCAGGCCAGTGCCGGGTTGTCTACCGCTGGTCAAGCGCGGCGAAGGAACATATGACGGCTGTTCGCGTTGGTGAGCTGGACGGGATGCTCCCCCCAGCCCCTCACCCCTCAGAGCTTCCTGTCTAAAAGCCCCTCCCGGGGCTTTTGTTTTTATAATCGAGCGGAATGGAGCTAACTCGCGTCATTGATGATGAAGTCCCCGATCGGCGGGTAAAAAAGCCGTGACGTAGGTAATGAATCGAGTGGAATCGAATTCCCAGGGTGTGCGGAAAGAGTTTGCGAGGCTCGTATAGCCCCGCACCAGGCCAAGCGAGAGGTCGATCATGAAGTCCCCGATAAACACGCTATCTCTTTTCGCTTCGATTGCACTTCTATCGCTCGGATTTTCCGCCACCCGGGCGCAAAATGCGCCGAACGCGCCAGAGAACATGCGCTTCTTCGTCACCAGCGCCGGCTCGGGCAAGGGCGGCGATCTGGGCGGCCTCACGGGCGCCGACGCGCACTGCCAGTCGCTCGCCGCCGCGGTCGGAGCGTTGGGCGCGCGCACCTGGCACGCCTATCTGAGCACGCAGACCACCGCCGGGGCGCCGGCTGTCGACGCCCGCGACCGCATCGGCCATGGGCCCTGGTACAATGCCAAGGGGACACTCATCGCGCGCGATCTTGACGAACTGCATGGCACAAACATGCTCACAAAGCAGACGGCTCTGACCGAGAAAGGCGCGGTGGTCAACGGCCCGCGGCGACACGCCCAACATGCACGACATACTGACCGGCTCGCAGCCGGACGGTAAGGCATTCCCACCTGACAAGGACATGACCTGTAAGAATTGGACTTCGAGCACCGGGGGCGCCGCCATGCTCGGGCACAGCGACCGCACCGGCCTCACCGACGACCCACCGGGCCGATCCTGGAACTCGTCACACCCCTCGCGCGACTGTAGCCAGGACGGGCTCAAGAGCACCGGTGGTGCGGGGCTCTTCTATTGCTTCGCGATGAATTAGACATACGATGCCGGAGGCAGCCCGTATCGCGATCTTAGTGAAGTCCGGTGCGAAATCATGGAAACGATCGCCATGACAAAGAGCGAAGTTCAAGTTTCGACGGCACTTCTCGCCGAAATCGATCGCATGCTGGAGCGGAGATAGGCCCACTTCGGCTAGCCGATTCTGTCCACGGATTCGACTCTTCGAATTTCAATTCGTATTAAACGCGCATGTACATCAAATTTCGTTCGAAAATGACCCTAACCCGACATGAGCGATTAAGAACTACCGCAATGCAAATACGACTTTGAACTCGTCATAAGCCCGCCCCCGTTGTGGCTTCAAATCCTGGCGCATCCCTGCCAACAGCGCTTCGGGGCGCTTAAGATGCACGTAGGCGGGAATCGGCGTCAATCCAAATTGGGGGATAACTCATGCTTCTGTTGCTGATAAACATCCTGATCATCGTCGTTGTCGGCGCAATTTGCTTTTATCTGATCGATAGATTTGTGCGCGATGGGCGGTTGGGGAACCTGCTCAAAATCCTTGTGGCATTAATTTGCCTTGCCGCAATTGTTCAGCGGTTGTTGCCGGTGCTCGGCGTGAGCTTTTGAAAACTAAGGAGGTTGAAGCCCTCAACGTGCCCCGTTGGATTACAGCATCTGCGTTGTGTTTGCTGTTAGTGGCAACTACAATTGCGCTTCTCGCGTTCACCACAGCGTGGACGCCAGCGCCCCGGTGTTTCACTGACATCGCTCATTCCCAATTTCCGAAATGGCTCGGCTGTGCCATTGCAACTCATGAGACACTGGCGGGCAGCTTAATCGCCGCTGGCGGCGCGCTATTTGCTGCCTGGCTCGCTATTGTGGGGTTGCAAGATCAGATCGGACTAGCTCGAAAAAATGAGCGAGAAGCCAAACGTCTAGCAATCGAAAAGAAAATTCAAGACGCAGCGGCGGATTGGGGCCTAGTGGGGATAGCATCCGGATATGTGAACGCATTGGCGGAAGAGTTTCCCCCATCAAACCTAGGGCCCGACCCGCACCGTGAAATATTTGCATCTCGCCTAGTTGCACTTCGGGGACGAGATGATTTGCGATTGAATGTAAATGCTGCCAGGGCCCCTGATGGCATCGGCGAAACCGTCACGACTTTAGTTGGGCGGTTAAACACGTTGGCAGATAACTTGTACGAAGAAACCAAAAACCTGAGCGCGGACATGCGCGCTCCAAAGCTTCGCAGTAGAGAGCCGGAGGTCGTTGGGCTGATAGAAGCACTGCGGCGCCTCGATAAAGAATTACAAGAACAAGCCGATGTCTACGCTCAAAAGTACAAAGATGCTCGCGCAGAAAGCATGGAATAAGATTGTGCCTGAAGCGTTTGGCAAAAAATAAAAATCGCCCCGCTGAGAGTGGTCGGTGTCGATGAAGTACAATTTTGCACTATGGCTCAGTGCATGTTGCACTAGGAGTATGGCTTTTAGCACATCCTTCTGATGCCAAGTTTACGTGATAGCCCACCCTCGGCCGCCACCATCTGCATCGAAATTCAATTGAAATGTCCATTACATGCGGACATCTTCGCGTGCGGAGGCATATGCACTACATGCCGTCGTCGGGTAGCAACACAAAAGGCCATCAACTGCCCACCTTGCGTCACTGATAGGCCACCCTCGGCCGCGACGTTGTCACCGAAAGTTTGAGGGCGATGACAATGTTCGATGGTGTCCGGTTGGCATTCGCTTGTTTGGCACTGGCTATTGCGGGGTCGGCCGAAGCACAGGGCAACTTGGACCAGGGGAAGAGCGCCGTCCAACTATACGCATCAGCGTGCGCGACTTGCCACAAATCGCCGCAAAGCGTTTCCAAGACGAAATGGCTTTTCGGACTCGAGAGGTTCCTACGCGAACACTACACCTCCAGCTCTGAATCGGCCGCCATTCTCGCCGCCTATCTGAAAGGACAGGAGAGGTTGTTGGCCGACGTCCAACGCGGTCATGTCGCCAGCCAGGCCACGCAGACCGAGCCTTCCGGGCACGCCACGCAGACGAAGCCTTCCGGGCCGACACTGACTGATTTTGGAGAGGAGATCCCCAGACCTCCCGCGGACATACCGGACCCCAGACGGTAGATGATTGTGTGGCGGAACCGCAACTAATGTGGCTAAGGAGCAACGCTCAGTAAGATTAGGTTGTTTGCTGCGCGGAATTGCTTGACGCCAGCTTCTCCTGCGACAATGTAGAAGCAGGATTTATGTGTGATGTCGGTCACACTGTGTGGCGAGCACACCACAGGAAGCGTGAGATGAGTTACTTATCGCATGTCGTAAACGAGCGCCCGATGCTTCGCGTCTCAGGCGAAATCCTGCTCGCATTTTGTTGCGCGACGCCACTAGTGTTGTTGCTATGTTTTCTAGTCTAGCCGCGCGTCTCGCACGCTAGTCCTTACAATGAGTGGCGGTTGATCGCACGGCTTTTCGATTCCGCCTGTGACATCGTAACACTTTAAGAGGCCAATGCCGCTTGCGGAAAGCGTAGCGCGAGAAACCGCCACTATTGCAGCTAGCATCACTACCGCCGCCCCAAACAACGCCATCGGCCGAAAAAGACAACGCCTCATGAGCCCGTCCCCCGACTTGGCTTCGATTCAAAAAGTTTAGCACATCAATCGGGACTGGCGACCCCCAAAAACGGGATTAGCAGGCTTCGGGTTCAAACGGCTACGGCTACGCGAGCGCTCGTTTTGCTTCCGATAATCCGTATTATCGGAGCCAACCAGTCTAGTATTGCTGTAAAAGGACGTATCGTAAGAAGCGCTATGACCGCCTCAACTGCGCATTCGCCATTTATGGCAATATGCGTGCCTCGCGATATTGCCGTACAATTTCAAGATAGAGGTCCTCAGTATCTACCATATCATGAAAACCGGCACTGCGTATCTTTGTCATGCTTGAGATCACGTCGCAGCTCTGACGAAAGACGAAATCGCCAAAAGTCCAGAGCGCGACCTCGTCTAGTCGACGCGATCTCAGCTTGTGGTGCCTGACAATTCGGTCCCAGACCGGTTCTTTATCTGCCATCCATTCGGCCAGCGAGAGCGTCTGTACCTCACCGCAAGGCATATTGAATGACCGTGCGACGCGAGGCCATAGATGCTTCCAGCGAAATAGGTCACCGTTCGTGAGGTTGAAGGCCTCATTGCTCGCTTTCGGAGACGTCGACAAAAACACCATAGCGCGACCAAGTTGCCTTGCATCGGTGGCTTCGCTCAAACTGTTCCAGCATGTATCGGTGCCAGGAAAGTTGAGCGGTACTCCGAGTTCGCGACAGATCGCAGCATAGGCTCCGATCACCGACACCACATTGCGTGGGCGATCAGGCGCAAAATCGATCAAGAAATAAGGGCGCGTAGCCGACCAAGTCCACTGCTTACCTTTCTGGCGCTCAGTAATAAGGTCCTGCTGATCGTAGTAGAAATTAGGCGGTAAATGTCGCGGGTCGTACTCTCGAGCGGGCGTTTTGAAGTTCCCGAGATGCATTCCGTACCACTTAGTCCCCTGAACGAGATGGACGTGCTCGAGGAGCGAAGACGTTGCTTCCACAGCGTCAAGTGAGTTACGCAGCATCGCTACATTTTCTGCGACCGGTTCGACACCAGTCTCCTCATGGGAGGCACGCGCGGTAAAAAAGAGGTGGGTAATGTCTCGGTACGGTGAAATCGCAAGCTTGAGGCCACCGGCGTCCAGCAGGTTGGCAGGCAAGTAGGTGAGTTCACCGTCAGCTTTGGTCTCTGGTGCTTTACGACTCACCCCGATCACGCGCCATTTCTGTCGCAGTAGTTCCTCGACGAGGCGAGTGGCGGCGGCACCTGTGGCACCTGCAACGAAAGCAAATTTACTCATCGACAATACTTCTGGACAAGTTCCCCGCTCAAAGTAGCAGAAGTCGGCCGGCGAGCGGTGCGCAGCGACTGCTCAGAAACGAACAATTGTGGTGTTCAGGCCGCTTTTTCGAGACGAGCGAAGGGATACTCGGGGCTGTCATACAGGCGACGAATTCCACGGCAGTCGTATCGCTCTTCGTTAGCTTCTAAATAGGTTCCCAAGAGAACATCGGCTGGAAGTTGTTCAATAGCGAAACGAACTGCCTCTGCGACACGGTCAAACCGCACATACTTGAGAACACGTGATCGCACCCGAATATTTCTGCCGGAAAAAAGTTCAGCTGTTGCTTGATAGTCGAATCTTTCGTCGGTCGGAGCGCTCGTAATCATCGTCACGTCCTCTGCTCGAGTGAACGTCTTGGTGAGTGAAACTGTTTCGTGCGGTCAACCGACGCATTGCGGTAACGTCACGAAATTAAGTTCGCATGAATTTCGGACCCTCACACCAAATATATGGTGTTAACCGACCGTAACCTCAAGGTTGCAAGCGAGAGCAGTTCATTCGGTTCCGATAAGGAGGTTTATCGGAGGCAAGCGGTAAATGCGTTATTCGCCACTACGATCAGTCACCTTCACGTCGTCGGGTGGTGCCGACTGTTCGATTGAAATTGGATCGGATGCCGGAAAGGTATTCTTGAGCGCGTCGTCGAGCGCCTCTTCCTGATCCCTACGCGATCGCTTGGAGCGATCGTATCCACCTTTACGAAGTTTGCGTTTGGAATCAGCATTCATTTCAAACTCTCCACCGCACTAAAGGGACAACTTCAGAGTCCTAGCCG
>JBAQBC010000366.1:0-7353 GCA_049286035.1 Xanthobacteraceae bacterium | reverse complement strand
CTATCTCGGCGAGGCCGGCGCCATGGTCGATCGGGTGCTCGCGAGAACGGGGCGGTAGCGCGCTGCAGCAGCTGCGCAAAGTGACGGCGTGGCCAGAGAACCTGGTGATCGCGACGCCGCAAGGACGCGCGCGAGCGCGATCCGCGTCAGCAAAGCGAGCCACGCCACCCGCCTTACGCCGAAGTAGACTAGGTGTACGGCCGCCAAGCAGCTTTTATCGACAATGTTCGCTTTACCCCCAAAAGCGGACATCGGAAGCTGGTCCAGGGCCAATTTTCTAGTGAGCGTGAAGACGAGCGGCAAACTACGCGAGCAGCTTCTTCATCGCTCCGCCACAAACGGTTCATGTCGCATTCATGTCGCTGAGGCCATTGTTCTTCACGAGGGGTAGATGGAGGAAGAGAGTCATGGCGAAGAAAAAGAAGAAGAAATCGAAATCGAAGACCTGAAGCGCGCAAGCCTTTGAGGCAGCGCTATCAAGTAGCTTCGAGTCTAATTTCGCTTTAGCGGCTGAACGAAGTTCAGCCGCTTTTGCTTTGGAGGAACGATTTGTTGCTGCCGCAATCCGTCGCGCCTCTCGCTTACGCCGGTCACGAAAGACGCCGATCGCGGGCGCGCGCGATGAGCCAACCCATGATCTCCGCGCTTTGCTCGATCGAGCTGAGGCGTCCTGAGCGTCCCTCATGACCTGCGGTCATATCGGTCTTGAGCAGGAGTTCGTGTGTATCGGTCTTGTTCGCCCGCAGCTTCGCGACCCACTTTGCGGGTTCGGCATAGCTCACCTGGCTGTCGTAGAAGGCTGCAGTGATGAACATTGCCGGATAGTTCTTTTGTGCAACATTGTCGTAAGGTGAATACGACAACATGTAATCGTATTCGCCCTTCACAGCCGGATTGCCCCATTCATCGTACTCGAGCGTCGTGAGTGGGATCGAGGCGTCGGACATCGTTGTAACAACATCGACGAAGGGCACTTCCGCGACGATGCCGGCATAGAGATCAGGACGCAGATTGGCGATTGCGCCCATGAGTAGGCCGCCGGCGCTGCCGCCCTGCGCGAAAACTTTCCCGGAATCGGCATAACCTCGGGCAATCAGCGTCTCGGTCACGGCGATGAAGTCTGTGAACGTGTTGCGCTTATTAAGCATGCGGCCCTCCGCATACCAGCGCTCACCTTTTTCGTGTCCACCACGTACATGGGCAATGGCATAGACGAAGCCGCGATCAATCAAGCTGAAAGCAGATCGCATGAAAGTCGCACGCGAGCTTAGACCATAGGCGCCGTAGCCAGTGATCAACGTCGGATTGCCTCCGGGACGGCGCGTGTCCTTGCGGTAGATGATTGTGATCGGAACCCGTTCACCATCGAGTGCAGTCGTACTAAGCTGATCGAGCACATAGCGATTGGAATCAAACCAGCGACTTGCCGGCTCCTCCTTGCGGAGGACCAGTGCGCCAGTCCTCACATCGAAGTCATAAATGCATTGCGGCTGCAGTGGACTGCTAAAATGGAAACGCAGTGCGTTTGCGGCCGGATCGAGATTGGCTTCGTTCTCGTCCACGAAAGAGCTCGAGGCGACGCCGATTGCGGCTGGACGCGGCACCGGAATTTCGCGAAGCTCCGGCAGGGTGAACACACGGACGGTTGTCCCAATTTCGTTTTCCGTGTCGACGGCCACGAATGTCTTGAACGCTTTAAAATGGCTGAGATGATGACCTGCCTTCTCTGAAACGATTTCGCTCCAATGCGGCGTCGCAGGCGTCGCTTGCGGAGCGCGCATGAGCCGGAAGTCTGGCGCGTCGAGATTGGTGCGGATGAAGAACTCGTCGCCGACGTGATCGACATCGTAGATGATGCCTTGCCGCCTTGGCTCAATGACCTTCATTTCTCCCGTCGGTTGATCGGTTGCCAAATAGCGAAACTCGCTGGTGTGCTCCTCATCGATGTTGAGCAGGATAAACTTGCGCGACCTTGATAAGCTGATCGAAACACTGAAAGTGGGATCGCTCTCCTCGTAGATCAGCGCATCGCTCTTGGGGTTTGTGCCGAGCCGATGCCGCCAGACCTGGTAGGAACGCAAGGTCGTCGGCTCGTTGCGTACATAGAAGATCGTATTGCTGTCGGCGGCGAACACGAGATCTGAACTGGCATTATCGACACCTTGATCGACGGTTTCGCCAGTCGCGATCGTTCGCACGAAGATGCGGAAATCGCGACCACCTGTGAAATCAACAGCGAATGCGACGCGCGTATTATCGGGGCTCACGTTCCACGAGCCGAGCTGGTACTGCTGTGGATGACCAACGGCGAGCGCGCCAACATCGAGCACCATTTCTTCTTCTGGTGTCCCAAAGGCATCCTTCCAGCGCACGATGTACGGGTACTGAGCGCCCTGAGCGAAGCGGCGCTCGTAGACATAGTCGTTGCACGCCGTTGGGACGCTTGCATCTTCTTGCGTCTCGCGCGCCTTCAATTCTGCCGCGAGCTCATCGACCACCGGCTTGATCAGCTCAAGGCGCGCGTCCGCATAGGCATTTTCCGCATTGAGATAGGCAATGACCCGCGGGTCCTTGCAGTCGCGCAGCCAATCGTAGTTGTCGATCCGCGCACCGCCAAATGCTCTGAACGTCTTCGGCACAACGGGCGCAATCGGGACGGTGCGCGCCGTTGTTTCGATCGCGCTGGCCGAACTAAATCGCAACCGGCTTGCGAGAGGAACCGCTCCCGCAGCCGCCAGACCAAGTGCGAAAAACCTTCGAGTCGAAAGCTCGCGCATAAAAGTTCGGCACCCTCGGCGCCTTCGAATAGGGGTCGAATGTGGCGTTTGGCCGGCGTTGTGTGGGCACAAGCATGGTTCAAACTTGCTCATCCCGGGGGGATTGATCAAACCATCGTGCCAGAAATTCCTGTCCGATCCGCTGGCTATGTCCCGTTTGGGGCATTAAGCGACATTGCGGCAAGTCCTACGATGTCCGCTTCACACTTGAAAACGGAAATCGGCCCAGGCAAATTTATGAGGACACGCCTTAGTACGCGATCGCCGAAGTCTTCACTCCGCCGCTGCGGCTTTGGCCGCCGCCTGATCGCGCACGAACTTGTCGATCGCGAGCTGATCGACCTTGCCTGAGCCGAGCATCGGCATTTTGTCGAGCACGACCACTTCGGCGGGCAGCATCAGTTCGGACGCGTGCTGCGAACGCGCATAGGCCATGAATTCAGAGCGCGTGGCGCCATGCTTGTCGGTCACCATGATCAGCCGCTCGCCTTTGCGCGGGTCGGGGATCGACGACACGGCGGTGACGTTGTTCGGCCACAGCTCGGCTGCGAGCATTTCCACCGCCGCCAGCGAGATCATCTCGCCGGCGACCTTGGCGAAGCGCTTGGCGCGGCCTTTGATCGCGATGAAATCCTGCTCGTCGATGCTGACAATGTCGCCGGTGTCGTGCCAGCCCTCCGGCGGCACTTCCAGCACGCCCGGCTTTTCGGCGCGCAGATAGCCGAGCATCACATTCGGCCCTTTGACATAAAGCCGGCCGCCCTCCTCGACGCCCTCGACTTTCTCGAGCTTCGCCTCCATGCCCGGTAAGAGCCGGCCGACGGTGCCGAACTTGTTGAACATGGGCGTGTTGAGCGCCATGACCGGCGAACATTCGGTGACGCCATAGCCTTCGAGAATGCGAAGACCGAATTTTTCCAGATAAAGCCGGCGCGTCGTTTCCTTCACCGGTTCGGCGCCCGAGAGCACGTAGCGGAGCGAACGGAAATCGTAAGGATTGGCGACCCGCGCATAACCGTTGAGGAAGGTGTCGGTGCCGAACAGCGCGGTGGCGCAAGTCCAATAGACCAATTCCGGCACCGTGCGGTAATGCAGCGGCGACGGGTAGAGATAAGTCGGCACGCCGGAGACGAGCGGCAACACCGTGCCGGCGGTCAACCCGAACGAATGGAACACCGGCAGCACGTTGAACAGCTTATCCTCGCGTCCGAAATCGATCCGCGCCGCCGCCTGCGCCACGTTGGCGAGCATGTTGCGGTGGGAGAGCACGACGCCTTTGGGGGACCCTTCCGAGCCGGAGGTGAACAAGATCACGGCCCAATCGTCGGGCGTGCGCGCGACCAGCGGCCTTTTCCAGCTGAAGAAGCCGCGTAGCTTGTCGGGGAGGCCGATCGTCTTGGCGATGTCTTCCAGGTAAACGACACTGACCTGCGCCTGCACTTGCGCGATCAGATTTTCCAGCCGGCCTTTCTCGACGAAAGCGCGCGAGGTCACGATGGTATCGACCTGCGCGGCGCGGCAGGCCGCCAGCACATTGGCGGCGCCCGCGGTGAAATTGATCAGAGCCGGCACGCGTCCGCTGGACATGACCGCCAATAAGGTAATGACCGCGGCGTTCGAAGTCGGCAGCATGACGCCGAGCGCATGGCCCTCAAGCGCATAGGGCATCAGCTTGCGCCCAAGAATCGCGGTCGCCTGCAACAGGCGGCGGTAGCTCATCTGCCCTCTGACGGGATCTTCTATTGCGGGCCAGGCGGGCCCGTGCAGCTTGGCGGCCTCGATCACAGCTTCGACGACCGTGCGGTCGGTCGGCGTGGTGCGGAAGATCAGGTCCGACATGATCGTGTACAGCGCGGAGCCGGCGGCCTGCCGCCGCTTGCGGCCCTTGAGCTCGGGATCGAGCTTGAGCTGGACCGGTTCGAGGATGGTGACGGTGATTTTCGGAAATAGCCGGCGGCGCACTTGCGAGCGCTTGAGCCGACTGAAGATCGTGAATTCCGGTCCCTCGATGCGGACGGGAACGACCATGGCGTCGGATTTGTCCGCGATCATGGCCGCGCCGTCGTACACCTTCATCAGACTGCCGGTGACGGTGATGCGGCCTTCCGGAAAGATCACCAGCATGTCGCCGCCGCGCACCGCGTTGATGATGGCGCGTAGCGAAAACGGCTTGAGCGGATCGAGCGCCATGGTGCGCACGAATTTGAGGAACGGCCGGATCCACCAATTCTTCGACATGGCCACGTCGATGGCGAAGACCGGCCGTTTCGGCAGGATCGAAAACGCCAGCGGCGGATCGAGGAAGCTCACATGGTTGAGCGCGATGATGGCGTTGTCTCCGGCTTTGGCGATGTTCTCGAGGCCCGTGACCTCAAGCCGGAAAAACGCGCGGAACACAATCGAGAGAAAATCGTGAAGCCAGCTTGCCGGCATGGTCAGGCCGATCGCCATCGCGACTGCCAGATTGGCGGCGCCGATCAGTGCGAACAGGACGGGCGTGCCGTAGCCGAGTTTTTGCAGCACCGCGAGGATGACGGCGCCGGCGACCATGAAGGCGGCATTGAGCACATTGACGGCGGCAACCACGCGAGCACGCCGGTCGGCGCCGGCCCAGACCTGCACGGCGGTGAAGACCGGCACGATGAACAAGCCACCGGCAATGGCGAGGCCGGCGAGATCGACGGCGATGTGGAGGCTGTAGCGCGAGGCAAAAAACGCCCCGAGCGACATTGGACTCGCCGCCGGCACGATCGCCGAAGCGGTCCAGCCGAGATCGAGCGCAAACAGGCCAAGGAGGACGGCGGCGACCAGCGTCGGCAACAACACGATGCGGCCGGCCGCGAGCCAGGCCGCCAGGCCGGAGCCGACCGCGACCGCGACCGAAAAGATCGTCAAAAACAGCGTTACCACTTCTTCGCTGCCGCCGATGGTGAAGGAGACGAGCGGTGGCAACAGCGAGAGAACCAGCGCGCCGACGAGCCAGAACCAGCTGGCGACCAGCGCGCCCCACCACAGCCGCGGATCGGCGCGAAGTTGTCTGATCAGCGAACCGGTAGAGACAAGAACATTGCGATTGATCGCCAGATCCGGCGCGCCCTCGCCGCTTTTCGGGATCGACAGGCTCGCCAGCCAGCTCGCCAGCGCTGTCAAGATCATCAGCCAGGCGAAATGGATCGGGCTGCTGTTACCGTTGGCGGCAATACCGGCGACGATCGTGCCAAGGAGAATCGCGAGAAAAGTGCCGCCTTCGATCAGCGCGTTTCCGGACGGCAATTCGCGCCGCTCAAGCAGGTCAGGCAGGATGCCGTATTTGATCGGGCCGAACAGCGAGGCCAGCGTCCCGAACATGAACACCGCAAGAAACAGAAGCGTGAGCGAGTGGAAGGCAAAGCCAGCGACCGCGACGATCGCGGCACCGATTTCGGTCAGCTTGATCCGCTGAGCGACCAAAGCCTTGTCATAGCGGTCGGCCAATTCGCCGCCGAGCCCCGACAAAAAGAAAAACGGCGCGATCAGGGTGGCGCCGGCAATCGTAATCAGGACCGCCGAATTGGCGCCGGCCACCTCAAACAGGATGACGAAGACCAGCGCGGTTTTGAGAAAATTATCGCCGAAGGCCGCGAAGAACTGACACCAGAACAACGGCGCAAAACGGCGCGTCGTCATCAATGACATGGACATGTCCGCCTCGCGTTAACCTGGCGCCGTGTGCCGCCCCGCTTGGGGACAATGTAGACGACGCCATGAAAATTGGCGATGCGCCAGCACCCCCAAGCTAGTGCCTTGCCAATATTACCGAAATCGGCGCGCGGCAATGCCGTTCTGGCGCTGTTATTGCGCGGGTCTCTGTCACCCCACGCAGAACTCAGACCTGGCGGTGAGACGCTGACGCCCGGCGTTTTCTTCGCGGAAAGCCGCTTGGAACGCCAACCGTGCGCAAACGTTGGCCAAAGAACTCGAATACGAGGGATCATCGGATCATGCTCAGCCCGTCAGCACCTACAAATCGAAAGATCATTCTGCTTGCCGCCGCGATGCTGGTAGCCGGCACGAGCATTACCTTTGCTCAAGGTGGCGGAGTTGGCAGTGGAGTTGGCGGCGCAGGCGCTGGTGGCCCTCGCGGTGGAGCGCCAGTTCCTTCCGGTCCGCCGCCAACTCCGTCAGCACCACCACCGGTCGTCAACCCATCCAGTCCCAATACCGTGCCTCAATCGAGCCCCACACCGCTGACGCCTTCAACATCTGGCACAACACCTTCAACACCAAGCACCGCTTCAAGTGGTGAAGTGACACAGCCCGCGAATGAAGAGCCGCAGAATACAACCGCTCGGTCTGAGCGACGGGCGTCGCTCGCAAAAAGGCGCTGGGTCCACCACCATCGAGTCCGCTCGACGTTGGCTACTTATTCTTGCGGCTATTTAGGTTGTGCTCGTACCTATGCGTGGGCGTTTTCCGTGTCAATATTACAGCCGCTATTGTTTCCCGGATGGCTACACGGCGTCGGCCCGCTAGTGGCCCGGCTATTATGATTATTCACCCGGTCAATTTGGGCGTGGCGGGTATTTGGGGCGTGGCT
>JBAQBC010000365.1:0-10143 GCA_049286035.1 Xanthobacteraceae bacterium | reverse complement strand
TCGAGATTGGGACAACTTGTACTCGAACACCGTGCGAGGGTTGCGTCATGAGATGCGATCATTGCCGCAAGCGACTACGCCCATTCGTCCGCCGTTATTGGCGGATGCGATTTTGCTCGAAGATCTGCGAGGCAAGATATCTGGGGCGTCTTGATCCGAAGACCCGGCAGAAACTGGCGGAAGGAATCTTGGTCTAGGGCGCGGATATCGGATCGAGGTCGCAGCGCGATCTGACACGATCTAAAGCATGATTCCGAAAAGTGGACGCCGGTTTTCGGAAAAGAACATGGTCAAACAACAAGCTAAAGCGAAATGCCGAATCGGCCTAAAATCATTTCGCTTTAGTGTCCTGAGACCGCCGCTTTAGCGACAGGCGGCCGCGCCCGCGCGGCGCAGAAATTCGCCACCGCTGCAGCGATTGCGGCGCTGGTAAGCACGCGCCGCTCCGGCGTTGCCAATTCGAGTTCTTCCTGGCGATTAACGATGGATCCTGCTTCCAGCAGCACGGCCGGCATCCTGGTCTGGCGCAGCACTATCAGCTGATCGTAGCGGTACACGCCGGCCTCGGCATCGACGAGGATGCGGCGGCGGTGGCCCATCAAAGCCAAGGTGTAATGCGGCGTGTAATGCAGGTTCCGGCGCTCCAATTCGTGTCCGAGCATACTGCCGAACAAGAGGCTGCCGGCGCGATCCGCGTTATCGTTCGAAATGAAAATCGCGTAGCCCGGATAGTCATCATTGAATTCGGTTTTTTGTCCGGCGTATTCCCAGATTTGCTTGAGGTTATCGGGCACCGAATCGTGGTGGATCGCAATAAAAAGATCGGCATGCATGGCGTTGGCGCGGGCCGCGCGCTCGAACAACCCACGCCACGGTGCGGTGCCGGTAATCAGCAGCACCGCCTGTTCGAATCCGGCATCGACCAAGGCTTGCTTGACCTCGCGCGCCAGCTGGAGATTGAAGGCGTATTCGGGCACGCCGCGCGCGCTCATCGCGCCGGGTACATCGAGGGTGTGGCCGACATCGACCACAACGCGGAACGTGGAGCGCGTGCAGTTCTCAGAAACCGTCTGGCTCACGCTTGCGGCATGGTCCTGGCCGCGCGCGCTTTGCAGGTCTGCCGCCAGCAAACCGGTTGCAAGAACAACGCCGAGCTTTGTTGCCGCCCGCCACAACCCGTGCATGTCGCGATACTAGCCGAGCGGCGGAAAATTGCCATTCTCTCTTGTGGACGGAAAACCCGCTCTGGAACCTTGATTTTGCTCCCGCACTGATGCCGATACTATCGAATCGGCAGTTTGCTCGAGGAGCGCAACATGGTTCGCGAACCCATCCTGACCGCCGTCGCCATCAGCGATCTCCGCCCCACGCAAATCACGGTCGGCATGCGCGAGGTTGCGGCCAAGCGCCAGCGCTGGCGCGAAATCGCCGCCAAAGCGGGTGCCAAATTCCTTGGCAAGCATATGATCCCGGTCGTGCTGGGTCCGAAATCGCGCCACTACGTGGTCGATCATCATCATCTTGCGCTTGCGCTCCACGAGGAAGGCGTCAAGGACGTCGCGGTGACGCTGATCGCCAATCTCGGCAAGCTCGACCAGGACGCCTTTTGGACGGTGATGGACAACCGCTCCTGGATGCATCCGTTCGACAGCAAAGGCGAGCGGCGGCATTACAATGAGATTCCCAAACGGGTATCCGAACTGGTCGACGATCCGTTTCGCTCGCTGGCCGGGGAATTGCGGCGCGCCGGCGGTTTTGCCAAGGACACGACGCCTTTCAGCGAATTCCTGTGGGCGGATTTTCTGCGCCGGCGCATGAAGCGCAAAGCGGTCGAGCGTGATTTCGAGGGGGCGATCGAAAAGGCAATGAAATTGGCCAAGAGCGAGGATGCCGCCTACTTGCCCGGATGGTGCGGCCCGCTTGAGGATGCTTGATCCACAACATCCGCGGCTAGCTGCGCTAATCCGCGCAGGCCAGCGCGCCGCTACTTTGCTATAATGTGTCGGGGCGGTTGACGGGAGGGTGGGGCACGGTCGGACGCCACAGCATGACCTCGGCGCGCGATCAAGGGCCGTAATACCACACGATCATGAGCGTTCATCGTGCAAGCATGGTCCTGATCATGGCAGGGCTCGCATTGGCCGGCTGCAGCAAGGACAAGCAGACGGTCGCTATCGATCCCAATGTCCTGCCGACCAATTACCGCAGCACGCTTGTCGCGTTCCTGCGTCAGTCCTTGACCAATCGGTCCGACTTTCGCGGTTCGATGATTTCCGAACCGGCGCTAAAGCCGGTGGGCGGCAGTCAGCATTATGTTGTCTGTGTCCAATTCAATCCGCAAAGCGCGATCAAGACCAAAGCCGCCGTCTATCTTTCCGGACAAATGACGCAGTTCATCGACGCCGCGCCGGAGCAATGCGCGGACGCGGCTTATCAGCCGTTCAAGGAGCTCGATGCCGCCACTCCTTCTGCGGGCGGGGGCGGAACGATCCCGTGGTTGTCGACTCCTCGATAAGGCGGCAATGCGCTAAGTAAATCCGATGGACAGCGACGTTTTGATTGTCGGGGCCGGACCGACCGGCCTCACGCTTGCAATCGATCTCGGCAAACGCGGGATTCGATGCACTTTGGTCGAGCAGAAAGAGCGACCGGCTTTTCTGCCCAAGATGGAGCGTGTGAACGCCCGCTCCATGGAAATTTACCGGCGGATGGGTTTGGCCGAAAGAATCCGCGCCGCCGGATTGCGCGCGGACTGCCCGATGGACGTCTACATCGTGCTGTCGCTCACCGAGCCGCCGCTATTGCATCTTCCATATCCTTCAGTCGAAGAGGCGAGGGTGCAAACTCGAGCCAGCAATGACGGGACGATGCCGCTCGAGCCATATCAGCTGATTTCGCAATATACGCTCGAGCCGCTGTTGAAGTCGGTTGCCGAGGGGATTGCCAGCCTGCGGGTGCGGTTCGGCTGGGAATTCGTCGCTCTGCGGCAGGACCGCGACGGCGTCAGCGCGCGCCTGCGCAGCACCAAGGGCGAGGTCGAGGAAATTCGCGCGGCCTATCTCGTCGGCTGCGACGGTGGCGCCAGCGCCGTTCGCAAGGAGCTCAACATCGGGCTGTCCGGCGAGGGTAATCTGTTGGAGCTGCGACAGGCGCTGTTTCGCTGCGATGAACTGTTCGACCGCCTGCCGATCGGCGATGGTGCGGGGCGCGGCCGGCACTACCACGTGGCCGACGACAAGGCCACGTTCTTGATCATGCAGGATTCCACCCGGCATTGGACGCTGCATGCGGTCCTTGACAGCGACGAGGCGATGAAGACCGCGTTCGAACGCACGGTCGGAATTCCAGTGAAATACGAAATGCTGTCCTGCGCACCGTGGCGGCAGAATCTGCTGCTTGCCGATCGCTACGATAAAGATCGCGTGTTCCTCGCCGGCGATGCGGTGCATCTCGTGATCCCGACCGGCGGGCTCGGCATGAATTCCGGCGTTGGCGATGCCGTCGATCTGTCATGGAAGCTTGCCGCCACGCTCGCCGGCTGGGGCGGGCCGAATCTGCTCAGGTCATACGAGATCGAGCGGCGCCAGATCGGCGAGCGCAATGTCGGGGCGTCGCGCTATGCCACTATCGGCCGGCGCAAGTGGCGCGGCATGTGGCGTCCTGACATCGGTGAGGATTCTGCTGCCGGCGCGGAGACCCGCAACAAGCTCAGTGCCGTCGCCGATATCGAGCAGCGCAAGAGCAATGAAATGATCGGGGCGGAGCTCGGTTATCGCTATGTCGACTCGCCGATCATCTGCAACGTGCCCGGCGGGCCGGAACACCTGTTCCGCGAATACCAGCCGACCACTTGGCCTGGCGCGCGGCTGCCGCATGTCTGGCTTGCCGACGGCACGCCGATGCAAGACCGCATTCCCGACGGCTACACAATTCTCAGACTCGGCGGCGCCAAAGCAGACGCGCACGGATTGCAAAGCGCGCTGCGCGATCGAGGTGCGCCGGTGACGGTGATCGAAGCCGGTGATCCACGAGTGCGGGAAATCTACGAACGTGATCTCGTTCTGCTGCGGCCCGATCTCCACGTGGTGTGGCGCGGCAATGCCGCTCCCGAGGATCCAGTCCGAATCGCGGCCGTGGCCACCGGTCATTAGGACGAAGCTTGCAGTGAACCTGCTTGGCGCAATGGATTTATTCTACCTTGGATGCTCAATTTGGTGAAAAATTTGCTCTTTGCGGGCCGATAAAACGTATTATATAGAAAATTGTTCTATCGCTTGTTTTCGCTACCGCCCGTGGAGTTGCCCGATGACCTCTCCGCTCGACCAGAAAAAAATCAAGATCGCCGGTCCCGTCGTGGTCACCGCGAACCGCGTCGATGATGGCGCGGTGGTCTATCGCAGTCCCGACGGCGGCTGGACCACCGAACTCGGCGGTGCGGCGATCGTGATCGATGCCGACAGTGCGCGGGCGCTCGCCGAAGCGGCGGCGGGTGACGACCTTCACGCCATCGGCCCGTATATCGCGCCGGTGCAGCTTTTGCCCGGCGGCAACGTGCGGCCCGGAAATTTGCGCGAACTGATCCGCCGCGCCGGCCCAACAATCGAACTGCCTGCGCCGCTCGAATCGTAAGCGGGTCTCGCATGTACATTTATGACGCCTTCGATCGCCGGCTCCTTGCCGAGCGGGTCGTGGAATTCCGCGATCAGGTGTCGCGGCGATTGTCCGGCGAACTGAGCGAAGAAGAATTCAAGCCGTTGCGGCTGATGAACGGCGTCTATCTGCAGCTCCACGCCTATATGCTGCGTATCGCCATCCCCTACGGCACGCTCTCCACCCTGCAACTGCGCAAGCTTGCCGAGATCGCGCGCAAATACGACCGCGGCTACGGTCACTTCACCACGCGGCAGAATATTCAGTTTCACTGGATCAAGCTCGCGGAACTGCCGGATGCGATGGCCGAGCTCGCCGGCGTTGGCATGCACGGCATGCAGACCAGCGGCAACAATGTCCGCAACATCACCACCGATCAATGGGCCGGCGTCGCTCCCGATGAAATCGAAGATCCACGGATCTGGGCTGAGCTCATCCGGCAGCACGTGACGCTACATCCGGAATTTTCCTTCATGCCGCGCAAATTCAAGATCGCGCTTGGCGCCTCTGATCGCGACCGTGCGGCGCTTCGTATCCACGACATGGCGCTGCGGCTGCATCGCAATGCCGCCGGCGAAACCGGATTCGAAGTGATGGTCGGCGGCGGGCTCGGCCGCACGCCCTACCTTGCACAAACCATCAAACCGTTCCTGCCGAAACGCGACGTGCTGTCCTACGTCGAGGCGGTGCTGCGAACCTATAATCAGTTCGGCCGCCGCGACAACATCTGGAAAGCGCGCATCAAGATTTTAGTGCACGATCTCGGCGCCGAGGCTTTCGCCAAGGAGGTCGACGCGGAATGGCAAGGCATCAAGGACGGCGCCCTCGCGCTCGAGCCGACCATGGTGGCGGACATTGCCGGCCGCTTTCGCTATCCGGACTATGAGAAGCTGGATGATGGCCCGCCGGAGCTTGCGAGGGCGCGGCAGAACGACCGTGGCTTTGACGCCTGGCTCGACAATTGCGTGACCAATCACAAAGTGCCCGGCTATGCCATTGTCACGCTGTCGCTCAAGCCCGAAGGCGGGACGCCCGGCGACTGCACCGCCGCGCAGATGGACAAGTTGGCCGATCTCGCCGACCGCTATTCCTTCGGCGAAGTCCGCGTCGGCCACGAGCAAAATCTGGCGTTGCCGCATGTGGCGCAGCGCGATCTGCCGGCGCTGTGGCGCGAACTCGACGCGATTGGCTTAGCGCAAACCAATGTCAATCTGATCTCGGACATTATTTCTTGTCCCGGCCTCGATTATTGCAGTCTTGCCAATGCGCGCTCGATTCCGATTGCCCAGGAAATTACCCGGCGCTTCCACGACCTCGACCGGCAGCGCAAGCTCGGCCGTCTGCACATCAATATTTCAGGCTGCATTAATGCCTGCGGCCACCATCACGTCGGCCATATCGGCATTCTCGGGGTGGAGAAAAACGGCGAGGAGTTCTATCAGATCACGCTCGGCGGCAAGGCTGACGAAAATGCGACGCTCGGCACGCTGGTCGGTCCGGCCGTGCCTTACGCGCAGGTTGCCGATGTGGTGGAAGACATTGCCGCGGCGTATCTCGATCTGCGCGACAAGCCGGACGAGTTGTTCATCGATACCGTCAAGCGGATCGGTATCGAGCCGTTTCGGGAGCGCGTCTATGCCGCTCGTTGAGAATGGCCAAATTGTTCCGGATCGCTTCCGTTACGTCGGCGAGGAAGAACCGATTCCCGAGCGCGTTCCGGTGATCGTGCCGGCGCAGCGGTTTCTCGCCAACACCGATGCGCTGATCCGCCGCGACGGCTCGCTTGGCGTGCTCTGGCCGAACGACCGCCGCATTGCCGAACTAGCGCCGTGGCTTGGCCATCTGGCGCTGGTGGCGTTGCAATTTCCCAAATTCCGCGACGGTCGCGCCTATAGCCAGGCGCGGCTCTTGCGCGAGACCTACCGCTTTCGCGGCACGTTGCGCGCCACCGGCGACGTGTTGCGCGATCAGTTCCACTTCCTTATCCGCGCCGGTTTCGATTCGTTCGAGGTGAAGAAGCCTGCGGATGCCACCGCGTTTGTGCAAGCGGCCGGCCGCTACAGCGTGGTCTATCAGCCAAGCGCCGATGGCCGGGTGCCGGCGCTGCGGCGGCGGGTGCAAAGGGCCGCTTCGGGTACTGCCGATACTGCCGATACGGCCGACGCGGCCGAGTGACGGCGGGAACGGATATGCGGTGTGAGCGCCGCTATTAGCGCCGGTCAATAGTGTTGAGCCGCAACAGCGCTTATGGTGGGCAGGTCACGGACAGGTCATGGACGATTTTCGCATCGACCCGCCGCTCCTGGTCAAGGATGAGCCGAAGCCGCAGCGCCTGGCCACGCTCGGCGAGGCGCGCGCTTTCGCTCAGGAGGCGATGAAAGTTGGCCGGCCGCCGCCATGGCGAGAGGTTTATCATCGTCTGACGACGGCACAGACCGAAGAGGACGCGCTTGAGGCCATCGGTGACCTGCGCGAATTGCTCGACTTGGAAGATCTGCTGATCCACCCGAGCCTGCCGCCGAGGCGGGACGGCGAAGAGTCCTAACGGTCGCAGCCGGTAACAATATCGTTAGCCAAATTTAACATTGGGCGCGTGGAACGGACGCGCGCTCACCGCTATATCCGGCGAGCACTCCTCTCGCACTTCACCCCATTCACCCACCTTCGCAGAATCCCGGTGTCGTATGACACGTGAATCAAATTATTCGCATTATGCAGCCACAAAAGTGCCGGAAGTCACCCTCGGTTTCTGGATCGTCAAGATCGCGGCGACCACGCTCGGCGAAACCGGCGGCGACTCGGTGACCATGACGCTGAATTGGGGATATCTGACCGGGACGGCGATTTTTCTGGCGGCTCTGGTGATCCTGGTCGCGCTGCAGATCGCTTCCAAGAAATTTCATCCATTCCTGTACTGGGCCACCATCGTCGCATCGACGACATTCGGCACGACGATGGCCGACTTTGCCGATCGATCTCTGGGCATCGGCTATACCGGCGGCTCGACGATGCTGCTGGCTTTGGTTGTCGGGACGCTGGCGCTGTGGCGGTGGTCGGAGGGGTCAATTTCAGTCAATACGGTCATCACGCCAAAGGTCGAGGTGTTTTATTGGATGGCGATCACGTTCTCGCAGACCTTGGGCACCGCGCTTGGCGACTGGATGGCCGATAGCACCGGCCTCGGCTATGCCGGCGGAGCGCTGGTGTTTGGCGCCGCGCTGGCGGCTCTAGCGATCCTTTACTTCTGGACCGATGTGTCGCGGGTGTTGTTGTTCTGGGCTGCCTTCATTTTGACGCGGCCGCTAGGCGCAACGGTCGGAGATTTTCTCGACAAGCCGGTTCACGACGGCGGATTGGCGTTCAGCCGGCCAATCGCGTCGGCGATCATCGCCGCTTTCATCCTGCTGTGCATCGTTGTTTTGCCTCAGCGCGCCGGCAGGCATCCTGAACGGATCGCCGCGTAACAGGCGAAGTTCAGGACTGAAAGATCAGGCACGTGGTCGTGCCGTGGGCGAGCAAGCGTCCTTGTTGGTCGGTGATGCGACCTTCGGCGGTGCCGACACGGCGGCCGCAGCTCAGGACGACACCCTCGGCTTTGATCGGACCAGTTTCCGGTGTAATCGGCCGCACCAGCGAAATCTTGAACTCGAGTGTCGTCGAACCGACGCCTTTTTCGAGAGTCGAGTGAATCGCCAGGCCCATACAGCTGTCGAGCATCGTTGCCGCGAGACCGCCATGCACGGTACCGGCCGGATTGAGATGGGTGGCGTCCGGCACTGCGGTGACCACGACGCGACCGTTCGCGGCCTCGCTCACGTCATAGCCCAAGGTTTCGGCCATTGTATTCAAGGGCAGCGTTCCATCGGCGAGTCCTTGAACGAATTCCAGGCCGCTCATCTGTTTTTGCCGTTCGGCGCTGATGGTTCCATAGACTTTGCTGGTTGCGCGGCATGGCATTGGCTTGATCTCTCTCTGCTAAGTCGCAAATAAATGATACGCGGTGGAGCGCCACCCGATTTCTAAACTTTGTTTCCACTTTTCGCCACGGTCGCTTAGAGTTGCGCGTATGAACCGCTTAGCGAGGTCCTTATGACTCCTGTTGTTGCAGTGATCGCGCCTGGCGCCATGGGCGCGGCCGTCGGCCAAAGACTGGTCGATAATGACGTCACGGTTCTCACCTCGCTTGAGGGGCGCAGCGAGGAGACTCGCGCGCGCGCCAAAGCGGCCGGCATGACGGTAGCTAAAGACGACGACATCGCGCGCGCCGATTTCATTCTGTCAATTTTGCCGCCCGGCGATGCGCTGTCGCTGACCCAGCGCTTTGTCCCGGCGCTAACCGCGAGCAACGCCAAGCCGGTCTATGTTGATTGCAACGCCATCAATCCGAAGACCGTCGATCGCGTGGCCGCTGTTATCGCGCCGACTGGGTCACCGTTCGTCGATGCCGGGATCATCGGCCAGCCGCCGAAGCCGGGCGATGCCGGGCCGCGCATCTATGCCTCCGGCGCCGCGGCGCCGCGCGTTGCGAGCTTGCGCGACTACGGCCTCGACATTCGCGTTCTTGATGGCGCACTGAGCGCAGCTTCGGCATTGAAGATGTCCTATGCCGGAATCACCAAAGGCACGCAGGCAATCGGCGCCGCGATGATGCTGGCGGCGACGCGCGCGGGCTCCGCCGATGCCCTGATGGCGGAGCTGCAACTCAGCCAGAAGGAGATGCTGGCCTGGCTCAAGCGCCAGCTCACCATGATGCCGCCCAAAGCCTATCGCTGGGTCGCCGAAATGCAGGAGATCGCGGGCTTTGTCGGCGACGATCCCGCTGCGTGCGATCTTTATGAGGGCGCCGCGGAATTCTACGAGCGCTTTGCAGAGGATTTCGCCGCCGGCGGCAAAGAGGCCAAGGCGCTTGCGGCATTTTTGGGGAGGTCGTCAGCCAGCTAATCGATTTCCGTCATCCTGAGGTGCGAGCGAAGCGAGCCTCGAAGGATGAGCGGCCCAAGCACCTCGGCCGTCGCCCTTCGAGGGCCGCTGCGCGGCCACCTCAGGGGGACGGTAACAGCCCCAAGTTGCATCGTTCGAGGCTAACGGCGTTCACCGATTCAACCATCGCCGCGCGAAGCCCAGGATCCCCTGCGGCAGGAAGATGATCATGGCGATGAATATCAGCCCGAGCGGGATGAGATAGGGGAATTGGTCGCCGAAGAAGCGTGACAGAAATTCGCGCATCAGGTGGAAAAATCCGGCGCCGACAATCGGCCCGACCAAAGTGCCGATGCCGCCCATCACGTTATAGATCACCGTCTCGCCGGAGGTGAGGAAGTAAACGAAGTCGGGCGCGGCGAATTCGTTCTGGATCGCGTAAAGCACGCCGGCCAATCCGGCGAACAGGCCGGACAGCATGACCGCGACCATCTTGAAATTTTCGACGCGATAGCCGATCGCGCGGGTGCGCGGCTCGTTCTCGCGGATCGATTGCAGCACCATGCCGAACGG
>JBAQBC010000364.1:0-10410 GCA_049286035.1 Xanthobacteraceae bacterium | reverse complement strand
AAATCAACGCCAGGTTCGGATCGCCGAGCCAGTTGATCCGCCCGTGGATGAGGTCAAGCTGGAACAGCGTCCAGTTGATGACGCTGAAGGTTGGATCGAACATCCATTTCCAGGCAAAGGTCGAAAGCACGGTCGGAATGATGAAGGGCAAGAGAATAAACGCGCGGGTGAACGCCTTGCCTTTGAAATGCCGGTTGAGGAGGAGCGCCAGCCACAGTCCCAAGGCAAGCTTGAACACGGTCGCGACCGCCGTATAGACAAAAGTATTCCAAACCGCCGTGCGGAAAATGCTGTCGTGCAAGAGCGCGATGAAATTCTGCACGCCGACGAAACGCCCGGGGACGCCGACTCTGGTGTCGGTGATCGCCAGCAACACGCCTTGCACAAACGGATAAGCGATAAACAGGCCAAGCAACACGACGGTCGGGACCAGCAGTGCCACCGCCAGCCAGCGCTCATCCTCGAGCAGCCGGGTGACCACTCCACGCCGTGGCGCCTGCACGAACGCTCGTTGACCTACGGCTTCGATTATTGCCATTGCCCGTTCCCGTGCGGTCCGGCGCCGGCCGCGCCACCCCGACCGATCGGTCGGGGTGCGCGGCTACGGCGTACGAACTGAGATAGATCATTGAACGGCAAGTCAGACGTAAATTTTCTGCAACTCGCCGGTCGCCCATTTCACCGCATCCTCGGCCGGCATGCCTTGAACCGCCTTGGCGTACATGTCGACGATGACGTATTTGCTCAACACCTCGCCGGCCTTGCGATCCGCAGCCCCGGCGTAACCCGGAAACTGTCCGGAGCGGCCGGCCTTCTGGAACGGCAACATGACCGGATCCTTCGCCCACAGCGCATCTTGCTCCCAAATCGTGGTGGGACCGGCCGAATAGCCTTGCTGGGAATCAAACCAAGCCTGGTAGACCGGCTTTGAGGCAATCCAGGCAAGGAACTCCTTCACGGCTTTCTGCTGCTTGCAATAGCCCATCAGCATGTTGGTCATCGGCAGTTGATACGAGAACTGGCCCGCGGAACCCTTAGGAAGCTCGCCATGCAAAATGTCCTGCCACAGCGGGGTGCCTTTTTCGGTCTGGTATTTGTCTGCTTCGCGCTTGGCCAAGAGATAGATTGAAGCGCCGTTCAGCGTCGACGAAATCGTGCCGGCAAGGAATGCGCGGTTGTTGCTGGAATCATCCCAGGCGAGCCCGCCTTCGTCGCAGCAGTCCTTCCAGAACGCGGTCCAGAATTTGACCGATTCAATGGTCTCCTTGCTGTTGAGCGCAACGGTCTTGCCGTCTTTCTCGACTTCCTTGCCGCCCCACGACCACAAATACGGATAGAAGAAAGTCGGTGGATCGCCGAAGCTGTGACCGAGCGCCTGGCCGATTGGTTGGCCCTTGGCTTTCAGCTTCTTGCCGGCATCGCGGTACTCGTCCCAGGTCTGCGGAAATTTGGTGACCCCGACCGCCTCGAACCACGATTTGCGATAAGAGTTTTCGTTGCCGAGGATACACCAGGGCACGCCGAGCCATTTCTTGCCATTATTGGCGACGGCGACCGACTCCTTGTAAAAGCCACCCTGGTCCTTGCCGAGTTTCTCGGCGACGTCATCCACTGGGGCCAGGCTGTCGGCATAGAGCTGCGGCCAATTATTGAGCGCGCAAATCACATCAGGCCCGGTGCCCGACTGAATGGCAGCCGTGGTGCGCGCCTGGATGTCATTGCCGTTGATCATCTCGATGTTGAGCGTGATGCCGAGATCCTTGGCGGCGGCCGGCACGATTTGCTCACGCAACACTTTATCGGAGCTCGGAACGAAATCGTTCCAGCGCAGCCAGTGCACGGTCGTGCCCTGCGCGTAAGCGGGCGCCCGGCCACTTGCCATGATCGCGGCAATCCCTCCGGTTTTTGCCGCAATCGCGCCAGCACCAGAAAGCTTGAGCAGCTTCCGCCGATGAATGCGAGCCATTTGCAGTCCTCCCTTAGTCTGATTGTCGAGCTTTCTTGTCGGTCCAATCTTTAGCACGTTTTATGGGTCCGGGGTCGAGAACCACCCCCATTTGAATGCAGAATTTGGGCCTTGCCGCGGGGCGCGATGCCGCAGGCCGGCGCGCTTTGGCTGTAATCCGACATATGTTGGCCATCTGGCCAAGCGTTCAGCCGCCGCCGTCAGCCGCGCTGTGCCAGGCACGGTCAAGCCATTACAAAAACGCCTTTGCCGCTCGTCTGCTGATCAAACACCCGATAGGCATCCTCGGCTTGCTCAAGCTGCCAGCGGTGGGTGAACAGGTGGTCGACCGTAATTTTTCGATCGGCAACGAAGCTTGCACATTCGGCCTGCCCGATCTTTGAAAAGGTCCACGAGCCGATGATCGTGAGCTGCTTGCGCAACAGATCACGGCTGACATCGAGCGAGACGCCGCCGCCTTCCCCGACAAAGCATACGGTTCCCCACGATCGCGTCGCCCGCACCGCCGTCACCCTGCCCTCCGGCGCGCCGGAGGTGTCCAGGGCCAAGTCGGCTCCCATGCCATGAGTGAGCGCCTTGATCGCAGCGACGGGATCGTCGGTCTTTGGATCGACCACAACATCGGCGCCAAACTCCTTGGCGCGGACGAGCCGCTCGGCGCTGACGTCAAGCGCGATGACGCGCGCGCCCATCGCCGCAGCAAGCTGGGTCGCGGAAAGGCCGACCGGACCCTGGCCGACGATGGCGATGGTGTGGGCGCCGCTCAGATTCATCCGCCGTAGCGCGCCATAGGCCGTGCCGGTGCCGCACGACACCGCCGCGCCGGTCGAGAAGCTCAACTGATCGGGCAATGGCACCAGTGTGTGCGCGGGAACCTTCATGTAGTCGGCGTGCGCGCCATGTGCGGTGACGCCGTAGACCGTGCTTCCGGCGACGCACATCTGCGACCAACCGCTGCGGCAATGCTGGCAGACGCCGCAGCCGCTATAGTGGTGTACCATGACGCGAGCACCAATTTGGGCGGCGCGCTCGTCGACCTTGCTCCCCACCGCAGCCACCACCCCGCATGGTTCATGGCCGGCGATAACCGGGCCGTCGAGCTTGCCAAGCCCAAGCGTCGCGGTTTCTCCACCGGCCGCGCGATAGAACTTGAGGTCGCTGCCGCACATTCCGGACGCTTTGATTTCGACAATGGCATCATGGGGCCCGGGCGCCGGATCGGGCATTTCGACGATCTGCAATTTGCGTCCACCCAGAAAGCTCACGCCGCGCATCGCGCTTTCTCCCAAAATTCGCTGGAATCTCGCATGCGCGGTCGGTTGCCGGCAACCGCCGCGGCCGGCACTGCGCAACCGCGCACTTATCCACAAGCCGCCTTGACCCATCGCCGATCCGCCGAGCAAGGTCACAGGTGCCAAGGGCGGTGGGGCAAACGATGGCTGATCACATAGCGACGGCGCAGCGTTATCGTGCTCGGGCGGCCAAGTGCGAGCTGTCGGCCAAAAATACGTCATCGACCGGATTCGGCGAATGCTACCGCCTGCTGGCGCAGCATTATCTCGTGCTTGCCAATCTCGAAGAAGATTGCGCCAACCGGCCTTCGCCTTTCGCCCGGCAAGAGAACAATAGAGCCGCAGATCAAACGCCGCCCCGCTCGGTCGCGGCGCGGATGTTTGCAGTGCGGCAATTGCAAATGGCGGCGCCGTCCACGGAAATGGTCTCGATGCCGCCGATGTCCGTAATCGCGATCCCGGCCGCTGAATTCGGTCGCTGAATAAAACGCCCCCGCTTCACGCCGCCGCTTCGCGAACCTGCCACGGTCGAGGGTCGGACCGGTCTTTGGCACCGCACCGCACAGTAAGCCAGTTGCCAAGCGTCCCGGGATTTCGAAATATTATTCCGCGCTGGTGCGCGCGCATAAGACAGGTCCGCTACTTATCGCCCGTAAAAAGAAAACATAATGGAGCAGCAAACTGGCATGCTTGCGCGCAAACCGTAACCGCAAATTCGGAAGCGTGAGGCCGGACGATGACGAATGTAGGGTCGCTCGACGCGAGCCGTGAGGCCGCAAAACCCGAGCGTCGGGGTTGGAAGGAACTTTATCTGAAAGAGGATTGGTGGGCCGTCTGGCTCGGCTTCGCGCTGATGGTCTTCGCAATCCTTCTGTTCCAGGTCGGCGGCAGCGATATCGTCAAGGCGCTGGCGATTAATCCCGGTGCACTCAAATGGAGTTCATTCGGCCAGCTTGCCGGTCATTTTGCGCAGAATGCGCAGCTCTATCTTTATCAGTTTTTGTTCTGGCTCGTGTTGTTCGGAGCCTCGACCGCGATCATGGGCGTGAAACTGAAGGAGTTCGTGCCCGCCTTTATCTTCCTTTATGTCGGCTCGCTGATCATGTTCGCGATCGCCGGCTGGGCTAACGCGGCGCAGTTCAACCTCGAAGCGCCGCTGGTCGCGCTGATTGTCGGGCTCATCATCGCCAATGTGTTTCGACTGCCGGCATGGATGGATAGCGCGTTCCGCGTGGAATACTACATCAAGACTGGCATCGTTCTGCTTGGCGCCACTTTCCCGATAACGCTCGTGCTCACCGCCGGCCCGGTCGCGATTGTCCAGGCCACCATCATCTCGCTGGTCACCTGCCTTGTGATCTATTTCATCGGCACGCGGGTGTTCGGCCTGGAAAAGCCGCTTGCCGCGGTGATGGGCGTCGGCGGCGCGGTCTGCGGCGTGTCGGCGTCGATGGCGATCGCCGCTTCGGTGAACGCCAAGAAGGATCACCTCTACACGTCGGTGACGCTCGTCGTTGGATGGGCGCTGGTCATGATTCTGGTGCTGCCCTTTGTGTCGCGCGCGCTCGGCTTGCCCGCCGGGGTGGTCGGAGCATGGATCGGCACCTCGGAGTTCGCCGACGCCGCCGGATTCGCCGCGGCCACCACCTACGGCAAAATGGTCGGCAATGAAGACGTCGCCATCAAATCGTTCACGCTGATGAAAGTGATCGGCCGTGACCTGTGGATCGGCATCTGGTCGGTCGTGTTCGCCGCGATCGCAACCTTCGTATGGGAAAAAGGCCAGACCGGACGCGTTCCGGACGCGCGCGAAATCTGGTGGCGCTTTCCGAAATTCGTCATCGGCTTTTTTGCCGCTTCGATCCTGATGAGCGCGTTTACCAGCGGTTTCGCCCCCGCCGATTTTACCAGCGTGGTGCGGCCCAACGTCATTGCGCCGCTGGTGTCGTTGCGGACCTGGACGTTCATCTTCTGCTTTCTCAGTATCGGCCTGACGACGCGGTTTCGCGATTTGCATATCGTGGGCTGGAAAGCGTTCTGGTCCTTCACCATTGGTGTCGCCGTCAACGTGGTCCTCGGTTATGTCTTGTCGGTGATCGTCTTTGGCGACTACTGGGCTGGCATCCGCTGACACCGCGCAAGACCGCGCGGCCCGCTGCGCCGCGTGCCGGTTCTTTACCGCAAGGCCGCCAGGGATGAGCAACCGTTGTAGACTAGTTATATCAATGAGTTAGTTCAAACCTGAATTGCTCGATCGCGCCGACAAAACCGATTTGGCAACGCGGCTGGCAACATCTTGCAAATTTCGCTGAACCGCGTCCGTAGCGGCATCAAGCAGTCCAGGCATTTGGCCCAGCGCGCCCATTTTGTTCGCTGGCCGGTTCGCAAGTGTTTAAAATTGCTGGCAGGAGTGGAGGGACTCGAACCCCCAACCCCCGGTTTTGGAGTTCGTTAAGCGTCGTCCCAACACATTATACATAGCCCCACCCTGTCTGAATGACGGAGGGAATTTGGCGCTAGTGGGGAAGCAGGATCTCTCCTCGTAATGTCCTGTACTAAGGGGTTGGGTAGCAAAATGGTAGCAATTTGCCGGGAGGCTGAATCATTCGAGAAGCGCTCGCCGCCGATGCTCCTCGCGCATTTCGTCCGCGATGGTGGTCCGCGATAATCGCACGAAGCTCGGCGAACGGCGCGTTCGGCCGGCATGATCTGCACGAGAGCGACGGAAAAAAGCCCCGCGTTGACGGGGCCAAGTTTGCCACGGCACGCCCGCAAATTAGTGGCGTGGGAGGATAGCATCCGCGGGAAGTGCCGCGGGAGATTTGCGCAGAGAATCGGAAATCCAAGTCTCGCTTTTGGTCCAGTAATGGCTTCGACCACACGCGGGACATCGGCTCAGCGACAGAACTTCGGGTAGCGCCATAAACGTATCGAGGTCTGTCTCGATTCCGGTGGAAACGAATTGACCGGTACGCGCACATGCGAACATGATCTGGAGCATGAGAATTTCTCCTCTAGCTCCCCCCGCGCCAAGGCTGATCGGTAAAAGTTAATTAAAACTTACCGTGCCCCCCGCAATCGAAGCGGAGATTCCCCTTCCAGCGATCGTCGGGGAGAACAGCATCGGCGTGCGCTTGGCCTGCCGCTCGTTCCATGCCGCGATAGGCGCTCGGCATCCTCAAGGATCTGAGCGTCGGCGGCGCGCCGGGCTGCGGCTACTTTCTCGGCGGCCTGCCGGTGCTGGTCCTCCATCTTGCGGCGGTTGAAACCCATGGCTCAATGGCTCGGCTGTTGATTTAACGCAAAGAATTGTCAACCAAGTATGTGTTCATATCGTTTTGAAGGTCGAGATTAGGCTGTCATGAGCGACGAGCGTGCGATTGCTAAAGCGGTTGGCGTATCGCTCACCGTCGTGTTTGTTGCCATATTGATATTGAGCGCTATTTCCTATTGAGACCCTCCCGCGGCCGCTCAATCTGCGCGGCGATTAGACGCTTAACCCTGTGCGTTCACGGCGGGTTCATTTTGAACCACGAAAATCGGGGTCGGTAGGTGTTGGGGCCCGCTGTGGCGAGGTCGCAATGAAACCCTCCGTACTGATCATCCTCACCGTGACGGTGCTCATAGTCGGGGCTTTGGCGGTCATGAACAACGCCTGCAAGATCAGCCAACATGAATGGTGCGCTCCGACGTCCAGCATGCGGCACCAGATAAAAACTGGCTGACTCCCCAGGGCGGCGCCCATCTGCTGAACCGCACCTCCGTCATTGATTTCGATCAAATTGCGGCCAGGGCGGGGTAGGCTAGAGTTATGCCGTCGGGGGCTCTCGGAGTCGGCCCCTATGCTATTTTCTTTGCTGGGTTACTTTTTCTGTATGATTACGGTGCTCACCACGGTCGTGGTGTTGCTGACTGGCTTCTCCAACATCTCAACGTTTGGAAACGGGCGTCACTATCCCCGTCCTGTAATCGCTCGGACGGTTGCGGTGGAGACACAACGGCATTCACCGGTCGCGAAAGAAGCATCGCAAGCAAAGGATGTGTCTCCCCCGGTCGTTGCCACTGCAAAAGCGGACGCTAAAAAAATCAAGCATTACAAACCCAAAGTGCTCGCCCGTCAGCAAAACAACTACGGCTACGGGAACGCGCTGGGTTATGCCGAAGAATCTGGGTACGGCCCAAGAGGTCTCTTTTTTCGCTGATCCGGCGCTAGGGGTGACTCGCCGCTTCCTGCCGCAGCGATTTATGGCTTAATCGGACAGGGTGTTTGCAAACAGTTGTCGAGCGTAGTTGAGTTTCAGGGAGTGAGTGCAATGCGTAGCAAAATTCTCGTCGTACTAATTGCTGTTGCATTGATGGGCGTAAGTTCGGCCGCCATGGCTAAAGGCGGCGGTGGTAAGGGCGGCGGCTCAGGAGGTCATGTCGGGCACTTCGGCCATGCACACTTCGACCATCGGTTCCTGAGAAATCAGGCCGTGCTTGGCGGCTGGGGGTGGGGCTGGGACTCGGGCTATGGTGACAACGGGTACGGCAACACTACGGTCGTAACTTTCCCGCAAGCGACTCCCCAGGCGGCTAACGTGACTGGCTCGATTGCCACTGGGCCGTGTCATTGGAATGCGGATACGTTCAACGTCCCGTCCGCAGCGGGCGGAACCAGACCAGTTCAGGTCGTAGGTTGCCGCTGAAAGCCGCGCTGGTTTGTCAAGCGGAACTATGCCGGTGCCGAGTTTGTTGCTACAATAGGCCGGTCGGTATGTTGCCTCAGAGCTGGCCGCGCCCGTGGCGCCAGGCCTATCGCAAGCCCCCCAGCCCCGAAGGCCAGCGCAACACCGGGAACAAAGCCTCGTCGGCGGTGTTGGGTATTTAAGGCTGAGCGGATTTGTCATGACGCGCTTAGTTTTAAAGCCTCGACATTTCGGTCGGGGCTTTTCCCTTTTCAGTGGGCTTGAGGCTTTGCATCGCCCGAAGCGCGGCTTTATATCCGCGCCGTTATGTCGTTGCGTGAGCGTACCCGCCCGAACTTGGTCGCGGCCGTTACCGCGGCCCCTGAAAATCCCCAGCGTAATGACGCTAAAGACGCTTGCCGATGTGCGCGGCTTAATACGGCGCCCTGCCGAAAGATCACCGGGCGAAATCAACGTGACCAGCATGTCGAGAAACAACTCAACGCAGCGGCGCGCGGTGAGGTCGATACGATTGACGTGGTTGTCCCGCTGCAGATGGTGCTCAGCATGGAAGGCGTTACCTGCCTGCCACAATGACGGAGCGTCCCCATGGCTAGGCGAAAGATAACACCTCGGTCCCCGTAGCGCGGTCAGATTTCCCAGCGGGACCTATTTGGCCGCTCGCACGCGGTTCACAAGCAGCGTGGCGGCGATCGAAGACGTTGCCCCGCTGCATGTCCCCATGCGGCGGGGTTCTCTTTTCTGGAGGCAAGTGAACAGGCCGACGAAATGTTGCTCCCATAAAAAGTGAACCCCAAGCAGCTAGGCTTGGGGTCGGCGTTTGTCGCCTCATTAGGCTTCTATCCTGAGCGACCAGGGGTGTCGGGGGATGGGGAGGCCGCCCAGCTTGGCCTAATGCACCGCGACCGACGATAGGCCACCACCCAACAGACACAATTAGCCTTTGGTTTATGTGCGCCGCAAACAAAACTCGCCGGGGCTATGACGCTTCCCGGCGAGTTTCAGAGCGAGAGCTCGACGTGACAACCCCGAATCCCCCAGCCATCACGTCCTAGGCATGGTCGGCGCCTGGCCGGGGCATCGTCAAGGCCATCACGCGGCCTGTAGACCCCAATCTTCGTGAGCGTTGCCCTGTAGCCACACCAGCGTTATTGCACCACCAATCGGCGCCCACATTAGTGGATCGACCAACTCTTCGGAGCGGCGCCGTGTATCGTGAACTGAGCTTGAGCTTGCGCCAAACCTAACGCCTCTCGCTTACGCACGCTTGCGGCTCGCACCATGCTGATGCGGCTGGTGATCATGACGCCGGCGGTCAGGGCCAGCCAAAGCCAGAGCCAGAACATCCCTGCTCCCTCTAAGGCAAAGTAGCCGCAGCGGGCAGCCAGCATTTAATTCAGCCGAGAGTGCCATGATCCGCAAGCTCGATATTGAGCAGCGGCGTTAGTGCTGCGGTAACGCGAACCTGTGCATGCTCAACTTCGGAACCACATTCGCCCGTCTGCGTTTCACCCTTGGCTCCGTGGCTTCACACCCCATCCCCCTCAGCCCCAATGCCGAGGTCACGGCAGCCAACCTTTTTTAGTCGGAAGCCATGAACACCGAGAAATTTGAAGATCACCACGAAGGATGGCGAACTTTATGGCTCGCTATCGCGGGGGTGATGGCCATTACGCTGACGTGGAATGTGCTTATGCTGAGCTTGAACGGTATCTCGTATTGAGTTTCAACGAATAAGCCCGCTACTGGAAAGGAGAAGGCCACCAAAGTTGGTGGCCTTAGTCATTCGCGCCAAGCGGAAAACTACCGCGCCTTGTTCGCGAACGACAATTATCCACAGGTACAGGTTTGGGACCGGTTGTCCCTATCGATCGCATGTGCAGTTCTCGTGGCGTTCACGCGCGATACCGTGAATTTCGGCAAATTAACCGCTGCTGATGAGAACAATTTGGGACAGTCTGTCCCCTCGCTGTCATCCCGTGGGATCACGGAAACGTTCTGTGCTCGCGCACAGACTCGCGATGAGCGCTTTGTCGGGGGGCCACACTGTCTGCGCTGAAGGCTTCGAGACGCGGCTGTGAGAAGCGCCGGCAGTAAAGCGAGAGGCGGAAGAGGATTGGGGTAATGGCGGAAGTCGACGAAGCTGAACCACAACCCGATTTGGTATGGGATGAGCAAGCGCGCGGTCTTTGCGTGCGCATCTATGGAAATAGCTCGAAATCATTCTTTTTTGTGTACCGCATAAACGACCGTCAGCGTTTTATAAGAATTGGGAAATCTCCAGTCTGGTCGCTTGAGGCGGCTCGAAAAAGGGCGAGCAAGCTCCGCGCCGTTGTCGACGAGGGCCACGACCCCGCGAGCTACTTTCGCGAACCCGATAGGATTGATCCTGTCGAAAATGTTATGCGACACATCGCCGAACATCGGAGTGAATAGCGAGGGCGGTGAACTCAATTATGCCCGC
>JBAQBC010000363.1:0-11491 GCA_049286035.1 Xanthobacteraceae bacterium | reverse complement strand
ATACCAAATCAAGCTAAATCATTTCGCTTTAGCGCCGATTGGCGTAGGGCGGTCGCGGTATGCCGATATGGGCCGCGCGCAGGGCGGCCGACCAGCGCTCGCGCAGATCGTTGAAATAGGGTTCTCCTGGCTCGATCCGGTAGATCAGTTCCGGGTCGCAGGTGTCGCGGCGCAGCACCATGAGATCGATCGGCAAACCGACAGACAGGTTCGATCGCAGCGTCGAGTCGATCGAGATCAACCCGACTTTGAGCGCGTCATAGATGTCCATTTCGTAGTTGATGGCGCGATCGAGCACCGGTTTACCGTACTTATGCTCGCCGATCTGCAGATAGGGCGTATCGACGGTGCATTCGATGAAATTGCCGGCCGAGTAGATCATGAACAGCCGCATGCGCTCGCCCATGATCTGGCCACCGAATAGAAACGAGACGTCGAACGTGACGTCGGAGGCTTCAAGCGCCTTGCCCTCGGTGGCGTGGACGGTGCGCACGACGTGACCGACGCGTCGTGCCGCCTGGAACAGCGTGGGCGCGTTCATCAAGGTCTCGTGCTCGCCGGTCTCCGGATTGTCGTAGCCTTCGGTCAAGGTGCTGACCACCGACTGGCTGATCGAAAGATTGCCCGCCGAGGCAATTGCCATGACCCGCTTCTTCGGGTCTTTGAAAACGTGCAGTTTGCGGAAGGTGGAAATGTTGTCGACCCCGGCATTGGTCCGCGTGTCCGCGAACATCACCAAGCCTTCCCGGACCAGAATCCCACCGCAATAGGTCATCGATTTCCGCCAGCCCCGTTGTGCCTACTTTATAGCATTGTCGGCGCCCCCATGGTCGAGAGGATGCCGGTGCATTGTTCATCCGTCGGGCGGCGCAGGCTCGCCAGGAATACCTCCAGAAGCGAAGCGACATCCTCGGCTATCAGGGTATGCCGCCGCGCTCCCGAAGACGCGCAAGCGTGAGCCTTTCATCCGCGCGTGCGCTTGAGCCGTGACCGGTGTCGCGCTAGAGGAGGCGGCGGCACGGAGATCACGGCATGACCGGCAGCATGGCCAGCAGCGCGCCCACCAGCAGCGCGGCCAAAAACGACGGCGTTGTCACCGCCGCGGTTCTGGTGATCGGCGATGAAATCCTCTCAGGCCGCACCAAGGATAAGAATATCGGCTACATCGCCGAGTTTTTGACCGACATCGGCATCGATCTAAAAGAAGTCCGTATTGTCGCCGACGAGGAACCGGGGATCGTCGCCGCGGTCAACGCTTTGCGGCCGCGCTACACCTATTTGTTCACGACCGGCGGAATCGGCCCGACCCATGACGACATCACCGCGGAATGCGTCGCCAAGGCATTCGGCCTCGCGCTGGAATACCACCCCCGCGCCGTCGAAATCATGCGCGCCCGTCTGGCGCAGACGGGCGGCGAGATGAACGAGGCGCGCATGCGTATGACGCGCGTACCCAAAGGTGCCACGCTGGTGTTGAACAAGATCTCGGCGGCCCCGGGATTTTGGATAGGCAATGTGATCGTGATGGCTGGAATCCCGAGCGTCATGCAGGCGATGCTCGATTATGTGGCACCGCAGCTCAAGACCGGAGCGAAGATGCTGTCCGAATCGATCCGCGCCGATTGCCGCGAGGGTGACATCGGCACCGAGCTCGGCGCGATTGCGAAGACACACGCGGATGTGGTGATCGGCTCGTATCCGTTCGTCGACGAAAAAAATATGGCGAACACGAATGTTGTGGTGCGCTCGCGCGATCCGCAGAAGCTCACCGCGGCGAAGCTCGCCATCGAGGCCATGTTGACTCGCGTCAAAACCGGACTGGCCAAGGCCTAGGCGTTGTTCGTCTCGGCCACGAATGAGCTGGGTGCATGAAGTGGCGCCGCACATCCGTTTCCGCTATCGCCGCTGCCGCCGCGGCATTCGGTTTCCTGTTCGCGGCGGAATTTTCTGCCGCCGAGCCGGCTCCCGATCTGCATGGATTGGGCGTCGTCTATCTGCACGGTAAAGGCGGTTGGCCCGGAGCGCTCAACGGCGGCATCGTCAGCGCTTTGAAAGACGAAGGCGCGCTGGTAGCGACGCCGGAAATGCCGTGGTCCTTCCATCGCCGCTATGACGCGACCTACGATCAAGCGCTGGCCGAGATCGACACCGCGATCGCGGGGCTTAAATCCGACGGCGCGCACCGCATTGTACTTATAGGTGTATCTCTGGGTGCCAATGCCGCGATCGGTTACGCGGCGCGACATCCCGAACTCGCCGGCGTGGTTGCGCTCGCGCCCGGTCATCTGCCCGACGTCGGCAACATGCGCAGTTTCGTCAGCGATGCAGTGACGCGCGCCAAGACCTTGATCGCGGAAGGCAAGGGCAACGTGCCGCAGAGCTTTCCCGACATGGCGCAAGGCATCCCGTTGACGGCGACGGCAACGTCGACTGTTTATTTGAGCTGGTTCGATCCGGAAGGACCGGCGGTGATACCCAAGAATGCCGCGCTGATGGGCGCGGCGCCTTCGCCGGTGCCGCTGCTCTGGGTCGTCGGCAAACTCGATCCGATCGACCGCCGCGGTCCCGAATATGCCTTCAATGCGCTCGCCAAAAATCCGAAAAGCCAATATGTCGAGGTCATTGCCGGACACCTGACCACGGCGCTGGTCGCGCGCCGCCAAGTGATCGATTGGATCAATGCCCTGTAAGTTCGGCTGTCTGGCGCAACGAGACGATTGGCTATGAAAACTCCCGAGCCCGAAAGGCCCGTCGATCCTGCAAAGATCTTTCCCGTGTCCTGGGACCAGTTCCATCGCGATTCACGCGCGCTAGCTTGGCGGTTGAGCGGAGCGGGTCCCTTCGAAGCGATTGTCTGCATCACCCGGGGCGGTCTTGTGCCGGCCGCGATCGTGGCGCGCGAACTCGGTATCCGCGTGATCGAGACGGTGTGCGTGGCAAGCTACGACCACACCCGCCAGGCCGACTTGAAGATTCTCAAGGACGTTGCCGCAAGCGTCATCGCGCGCGGCGGCGGCGAGGGCGCCGGCGTGCTCATCGTCGATGATCTGGTGGATACCGGCCAGACCGCGAAAGTCGTACGCGGGATATTGTCGCGCGCCCATTTCGCCACGGTCTATGCCAAACCCATGGGCCGGCCCATGGTGGACACGTTCATTACCGAAGTCTCGCAGGACACCTGGATCTATTTCCCCTGGGATACCGGGCTTGCGTTCCAGCCGCCGATCCGCGACCACGGTTTGTAGCGTGGCCATTTCGCGCTTGAACCGCGATCGGCTATGATGGGTCAATAATGCTAGAGAGACAGCCGAGGGGGCCAGTCATGGATGCCGTGACGCCAAAATCGAAACACGACACCGCCGACACGCATTCGCATGTGGTGCGTCCGGGGGACATGGAATGGAAGAAGACGCGGTTTCCCGGCTGCGAAGTCAAAGGTCTTCTGCTCGACAAAGCGACTGGTCTCGTTACCGCCCTGATGAGATTCGCGCCCGGCGCGACGCTGCCGGACCACGAGCATGTCAAGATCGAGCAGACCTACGTTCTTGAAGGCAAACTCGTCGACAAGGAAGGTCCGGCGCAAGGGCTCACGGTCGGTCCCGGCGAATTCGTCTGGCGCGAGCCCGGCAGCCGCCATGTTGCTTGGACGCCCGAAGGCGGGCTGATGCTGGCGATGTTCCAGGTGCCGAACAAATTCTTCGAAAAAGACGGTCGCGTGACCGACATTTCCGGCACCGACTGGGACGAGCTTTGGGGGCACGTGTTCAAGGACTGAAATATCGTCCACGCAGGTTAGGGAGATCGGCGCGATGAACCTGGCGCGAGTAGATGTCTGTCGAAAGAACGTGGTGGGACGGGATGCTGCGCCACAAAAGTGGCTGCGCACGCTGCTCGGCGTGGTGTTAGCGGCTGCTTTCGCTTTGCCAGGCGCAAGCGCCTTGGCGCAGGACAATCCCATCTTGCCGAAGCTTTCGATCGGGGGAGAGCAGAAAAGGAAGCTCACCCCTGAAGAACTGGAGCGGCAAAAACAGATTGACGCCGACTATAAAGCAGCGACCAGCAAGATTCCTGCGCAGAAGGCGCCCGATCCCTGGGCCGATGTGCGGCAGGCGCCTACTGCCTCAGGACAGAAATCTTCCGCGTCCACGCAAAGCGCGTCTACGCAGAAGAAGAAACAATCAGCACAACAGCCGCAATAGCTGTCAGCCTGCTCCTGATTGAGCATCACTGCACCAGGAGTGCGCACCTATTTGTTGCGTGGATCTGGCGTTCGGTAGACATGCTATGATCTATGTCGGCGGACACCTGATCGATGTTCGCTTCGCGGGGATGTCGGGTAATTGTCGGCTTCGCGGATGATTGCTTGCGCGGACGTTATATAGTTGTTCGCCTTCGCGGACATCGTACAGTTGTGCGCATCCGCGGACATCGTACAGTTGTGCGCATCCGCGGACCTCGTGTGGTTGTCCGCTTTCGCGGCTTCGTATAGTTGTCCGCTTTCGCGGACGTGGCGAAATGGTAGACGCAAGGGACTTAAAATCCCTTGGGGGTAACCCTGTGCGGGTTCGAGTCCCGCCGTCCGCACCATTAACTCTTTCAGTTAAGATTATTCAATAGATTACTGACAGGGTTGATGTTTTTACAAACGATTGCTACAAATCATCGCTACAAATCGATTTGTACAATGGCCAAAAATGCCTCGGCTCGCGACCAAGCTTACCCCGGCCGCCAACGGCGGCTTTGTCGCCCGCAAAGTTATTCCTCGCGATGTCCGCGATGAATACGCCAAGCGGTACGGTCAGCGTACCGAAGAACGTCTGAATACCGGTCCGATGGCGATCGCGCCGGCGCGCACGAAACACCGCGAATGGTCGAACGAGATTGAGGTGCGCATCGCCAACATCCGCGCGTTTGGAATACACAGACGTGCGCCGACTTCCGAGTCCGGGCCCTCAGTCGGAATGAGCGGTGACGCCTTGCTGTGTTGCACAAGACCGCCCAGCGAACTGCATCAAATGTGGCAAAGCTGCCGAACCTTTTGGGATGTAAAAAAGCTTCAGGTGGGAACCAATTTCCATCCTTCACGTTTGTCACTTTGGGATGGGTGGGGGTCTCACCTTTTATCGCCCCTTCAATCTTGGATGCGCAAGCTAGGCGCTCCCACCTAATGCCCGTTTGTGGGGTGATACGTCAGAAGGTTGCGCGCGTAGAGTAGGCCATGACGGTTAGCTCGTCATGCCAGGGGGAGTATCATCATGAAGAAGCTCAGTCTTGCAATGGCTGCGGTGCTCGCTCTCCTGAGCATCGCTGGGTGTGCGCAGTACACTGACTACTACGGCAAGGGCAAAGCCCCACCGCCACCGGTTGTCTCCAAAGGCTAGGCAAGGGAATGCAGGGACCGGCCGCCGTGTTGGTCCCTTTATCTCTCGCAGTTCGACCCCGCTTGGCCAAGTACCTGCTGTGTTTCGGGTGGACTCGTTTGACCTGGAAACGCTCCGATGCTGGACGCTGAGCTTGAGTGACAAATCGTGAGCAATCAGGTGAATCACCCGACGCGCCGCGCCTTTGTCTCGCTGATACCCGGCGCCTTGGCGCTGTCGGGTTGCGTAACAACGCAGTCCCAATCCCGCTACCCGGGCCCAGCCTATCGAGTCGTTGAGTATCAGAGTGGGCAAAAACCCGGCACCATCATCGTCGATCCGGCCAATCATTTTCTGTATTCGGTGCAGGACGCTCGCCAAGCCTTGCAATACGAAGTCGGGGTCGGCAAGGAAGGCTACGGGTGGTCAGGCGTCGCGACCGTTCACGACAAGAAGGAATGGCCAGACTGGTATCCGACTGCCGACATTCTGCAGCGCAAGCCTGAAATCAGACAGTACATGGTCCAGCTGCAAAGCGGTATCGGCATGCACGGAGGACCCGATAATCCACTCGGCGCCCGGGCGCTGTACCTATGGCAAGGTAACGGTGACACGCTTTATCGCATCCACGGCACCAATGAACCGGACAGCATCGGGCACAACGTTTCCTCAGGCTGCATTCGCATGAGGAACGAATCCGCTGTCGATCTCTACGACCGCACACCAATCGGAACCAAAGTCATCGTGCTGGCGACGCGTTCAGTCGACGCGTAAAGCTCCCCCAAATTTGCTGGGCGGTCTTCGGTGCACGCAACTTGTGCTTGCCACATCCCATAACGTGATCACACATCCTGCCGCAGCTTTCGTAGGCTTGACCTCTATCTTTCGCAGAATTGAGAGTGGATCGTCACTTATTTGGCGGTCCGGCCTGCTTGCTAGCCAGAGCCTAGCTGCGGCATCATTGACCTATGGGCACTCGACCGTCGACACCCGATCTATTTTGGCATTCATCTATTAGCCAGCCTTCCTCAGCCGCGGAAAGTTCACCTGCGGGGTCCTCCAAGATTACGCCTTCCTCACGACATATCTTGCCAGCTGATCTGACAAACGCTGTTAATCAGCTCGATGATCAAGAATTCGATCGATTACTTGCAGCTGTTATCGCGGAGCAAAACCGACGCGGCAAAAAGCTCCCCGCTTCAGATGCAAGCTCGCGTAAGAGGAAAGTGGAAGCAATGTCCGCTCCTTTGACCCAAGGGAAATTGAATGCTGTTCGCGCCGCCTTTAAAGCAGGCGTCACGCCATCGCGAATTGCCCGACAGTTTGGAATCTCTCAATCGGATGTCCGGAAGGCATTGGCGGGTAATAGGCGAGAGAGTTGAAGTTGTATTACTGCGCTTCGACATCTGACAAAGTTGCTGGGTCAGAAAACCAACGCACCCTGCGCCTGATGTTTAACCGTCGCTCGAGCCCTTGGAGCTCTCCTTTTGCAGCTAGGCAGCGTACCGTCTTGTACTCCCGCTGACTCTCTCGCTCTCCGATTTCGGAATTATTTTTAGCCGCCTTTGTAAGCAACCATCCCGGCAAAGGCGGTGATACCGACAAAGGCCACAATACATCCCTTAACTAGGCGCCCGAGGCAGCATCCTCATTAAACCGACGACGGGCCGGGTGAAGCACCCCGTTCGCAAAGCACGAGGCGTAGACCGAGGGACACCTGTGACTTCGTCTGTGCTCTTCGCGCGTTTCCTCGCCAATGCTCGTCCGAGATAGCCGATCGAGGCAGAGGCGATCGCGCGCGGGGTAGGGGTCGCCCTGATGACTGTTCAAAGAAGGACCAATGTCCGAACAGTCACCGAGTAAAATGTGCCACTCATAGTTTCGTACAGCCTCGTGCTGCCCGTCGAGATGCTGCGCCGGCGACGTGTCTGATGGTCGATGTCTGCTGTTCCTCCGAAAGCGGACATCGGTTGAGTGCGCTGGGAAGTCCGCTTTGTGCCAAACTCAGACCTTAGCTGCCTGCTTTGGGCTGCCCGGGGGGCGCCCCGGCCGAATACTCTTATCCCCATAGCCGCTCCACGCAGCCGGTGAACTAGACGCTTGGGCCGGCTGCTCCGCATTAAGCGCTGCATTCCATTTTGCGGCGATGAAGCGACGGCCGCTTACCTTGTCCGAAGCGTCCGACGCGAGCCAGACAATGGGTTCTCGCATAACATCGGGCTGAAGCAGCGCCCCTGCGTCCGCAATCTCGGCCGCCATTCGTGTTGCAACAGGGCCACCGGGCGCCAGCACGTTGACCGTAACCTGCGTCGAAACAAGAGAGGCGGCGAGTGCGACCATAAATGCCTCGCCGGCTGCTTTGGTCATTCCATACGCGACATGGCTCGGCTCGAGCATCGTGTCCAGGCTCGTGCTGATGAATATGATTCGTCCCCAGTCGCGCTCCACCATTTTCGGCAACACCTGCTTGATCAAGTTTATGGGTGCAAACGTATTGACTTCAAACAGGCGGCGCATTTGATCGACTTGAATATCGATCGGTTGTTGAGCCGGCGGATTTGGAATGCCAGCATTGTTGATCAAAATATCGACCCGCCCAAACGCTGCCTCGGCGGCCTTGACAATTTGGGCGGCGTTTTCTTCGTCACCGAGATCGGCTGTTGCGAGCGCTGCTCGGTTTGCCGCGCCGCTGATGCGCCGTGTTTCTTCAAGCGTTGCTTGATTGGTCGAGGTCAGAAAGACTGCCATTACACGCCCAAGGCCCCGTCCGGCTCCAGTCACCAACGCCACACGTTCAGTCATTGCTGTCTCTTGCTTCGGGCAAACTCGTGCCTCCCAAATGCACAAGGAACGGCCGAACTGATGCCATGTTCCCGAGCATCAGGTCCTTTCGTCCGGTATGGGTGCGCTGGCGCGACGGCTCGGACGCGAGGACAATCGGACGAGTCCCATCCGAGACTTCCCGCGAAGCGCTCGGCCAAGCGATCCCGCCGAAAAGCCTCCAGAACGAAATCGACAAAGACGCGCGTTTTAGCGGGCAGCAGCGTGCGGGTCGCGTAATACACTGAGATCGAACCGAGATCGGCATACTAACTTGGGACGAGGCGCACGGGAGCATTGCTCTCCAGGTAGGGCAGCGCTTCCGGCACAGAAACCAGCGCGACGCCAAGACTGAGCTAAGACCATCCATCACCCGGCAGCGCAATCCTCGCCGCAGTTGTTTATGTACGCCCCTAGCGGCCCCAGCGTCCCTACCGACGCGGCAAGAGACGCGGCCATTCAGGAGTGCAACGTCAGGGCCAATAAATATAGTGATATGACTTGGGAAACTATGAAATCCGCGGTGTATGGGACCTGCATGGCTGAACATGGCCAGCCGTTAAGTTAGACGCGTCATTTGTCGACCTGGTAGGCTTGTGGACAACGCCCTAGCGTTGTTCACAGCTTTACCGACGTTCGAGCGTCGACCTTTGAAGCTCATATGGCCCAGAGGATCGCCACTAGATATGGGCAGCTCTTTATCATCCAAAACAATGCGCCGACCTGCGCGAGTCCGTTCGTGACTTACAGGAGGCCATGCGGTTAATGTTGGCTGGCATTCTATTCCCGAGGCAGATTAGAACGTTCGGTCAACCAAACAGCTTATTGATCAGCGCGATTTCCGGGCAGGCTTCAGACCCTTCCAGGTTCTCTGTCCTTTCTTTCCGAGCATTTCCATGCCACGCCGCGCGATTCCCCTCCCCGCCATCATCGTTGCAATAAAAAGTCGCGCAGCACGATCGCCTCATTATGCAATTCGTCGCGGGCGGCGAAGACAAGCGTGATTGGACTTCGCCGCGCGAGATTGTGCAATTCATCGATCTCCTTGGGGTGGTGCCCGAGTTCCTTTCGGTATCGCCGACGAAATTCGCGCCAGCGGACTGCATCATGTCCGAACCAACGACGAAGTTCGGTGCTCGGCGCGATTTGCTTCAACCAGCGATCGATATCCGCGTTGGCCTTCTTCACCCCACGCGGCCAGAGCCTGTCAACGAGAATGCGAACGCCATCATCGGCGGTCGGGGGCTCGTAGGCTCGCTTCAACCTGATGTTTTTTTGCGCGATCCGGCTCATCATCGGCTTCCCTTCTTAGGTGGCGATTATCTTCTTTAATTCGAGCTTCTAATTCGAGCTCCGCGCCGAGACTCCCGAGATCGCGTCCGATCGTAACGACGGCGAGTTTACGCCCGCGTCCATGTCTTTCAACGGCACCATGTAGATGGTGCTGAACAAGTGCCTCTTGTGGTCATAGGCGATGATACGTCGCTACAGCGCTGATTTTTTTTGATCGACGTTCAAGCGTTGTATGCAAAGGCCACCGCGCGTCCGCTTGGCCTCGAAACCACACCTCGTCCCAAAGCTTGCGAGCCGGATCTTCGAATTCCGCCACTCGCTGTAGAAACTCCTCCCAGCTAGCGAGGTGAAAAATTGTTGTATGCGCAATCGCCTCCGTGTCTTCCATTTCACTAGCGACCGTGTGGACTCCCTAAAAGTCGATCCTCGATCTTTCGCCCGTATCTTTAATTTCTTGAGTTACATCATCAAGTCGAAGTTACTCGATGCCCTCGCTGACTTCGCCCAGCAACGCGTTGTTACTTCCAAGCTGCTAACTCAGGCGGAGTTAAATCTGTTCCTGCAAGTCACTATCCGGCACATTCCCTGCCTCAATACGCGCCCGCGCGCCGCTTTTTCCTTAAGGCCGTCACCTAGCAGATATAGCAGCGTGACCGCGCCATTCGGCATGCTGTGCCACCCACCGTTCTAGTCCAACGGCACTTCGCCGTCCGCATGTTTTAGCAAATATGGTCGTGCAGGCGTGTAGGTCACGCTTCGGGTCAAAGTCCGACCTAGCGGCTTGTCCGCCAACAAGTCCGTTCTTCCCTCAATATCAGACATCCACGGGATCGTGATCGGCCCGCTGCCGACTCCTGCTGGTTATTTGCCCTTGAAATTCGGTGACCGTTTTTCATTGAACGAAGCAATCCCTTCGCGCCGGTCTTCCGTCGGGACCGTCCGGTAATACGCCTCGGTCTCGAACGCGAGGCCGTCCAGCAGCGACATGTTCAAACCGCGGGTTATTGCCTGCTTGGCCTGGCGCACCGAGATCGGCGCGTTGCGCGCAATGACATCGGCGGTTGAGAGGGCCTCTGGAACGACTTCCGCACTCGGTAGAACTCGGTTGACGATTCCCCACTCCTGCGCATCGGCAGCCGTAAAGGGCTTGCCGGTGAGAATGATTTCCTTCGCCCGGCGCTCACCCGCCGCACGCGCCAGGGTCTGCGTTCCACCAGCACCCGGCATGATACCGATTGTGACCTCGGTCAGCGCGAAACGGGAATGCTCTGCTGCATAGATAAAGTCGCAAGCAAGCGCCAATTCGCAGCCGCCCGCGTATGCAGCGCCGTTGACCGCCGCAATGATCGGGATCGGACATGTCAAAATGGCGCGCACCATGCGTTCGTAAATCAGATGCTGCCGCGTCCATGCCGCGTCGGTCATGTCCTTTCGCTCTTTAAGATCAGCGCCGGCGAAAAATGCCCGGTCTCCAGCGCCGGTCAGGATTATGCAACGGACGTCACCGACGTCGAGGTTGAACGACTCGAAATGCGTCATAATCTCCGTACCCAGTTGTGTGTTCATCGCGTTTGCCGCGGCAGGCCGATTCAAGGTCACGAGCATGACGTGCGCTCGTGGCCGAGCGATGCTCAAAGTGGCGGGATGCGTTTGCATGAGGCACCGAGCTTTGGAGATCTCACGATGGGAACAGGCAGTTTAGCGAAGTCCAATTCACACTAAAGTAGGAAACCATCTGATCTACCGGCCGAGCTGCCAACCCGGTTTTGGCTGACCGTCAACCTCAAGACAGCCAAATCGATTGGATTAAGCCTTCCGCCCTTACCGCTTGCACGCACCGACCAGGTGATCGAATAGGGCATTGTTCGCTGCGGCGCGGAATGTCGGCTGTTGACGGCCACCGCGAAGATAATCCGCGCCGAGCGCAGTGCGAGCCATAGGATGATCAGAACCGCAAGCAGCGATACGGCGGCATTGAGGCCTGCGTCCTTCTTGAGGGTCCTGAACTCGTCGTCGTC
>JBAQBC010000362.1:0-10442 GCA_049286035.1 Xanthobacteraceae bacterium | reverse complement strand
GTAATGCGCGTCATTCCGGGGCGCGCGAAGCGCGAGGTTGGGATCAATGCACATCTTCATCACCGGCGCCGCCGGCATGATCGGGCGCAAATTGACGGCGCGGCTTGTGGCCGACGGCGCGCTCGACAATCGGCGGATCGACAATCGGCGGATCGACAAGCTTACGCTGCTCGACGTGACGGCCCCGGCGAAGCCAGAGAAATTTTCCGGGTCAGTTGCGACTGTGGCCGTCGACATTGCCGATCTCGCGGCACTGCAAAAGCTCATCGCCACCAGGCCTGACGTGATCTTTCATCTCGCCGCGGTGGTTTCCGCCGAAGCCGAACTCGATTTCGACAAAGGCATGCGTATCAATCTCGACGGCTCGCGTGCGCTCTTCGCCGCGGTTCGCGCCGTCGGCAACGGCTATTGTCCACGGCTGGTCTTTACCTCATCTATCGCGGTGTTCGGCGCGCCGTTTCCCGATGCCATTGCCGACGATTTTCATCTCACCCCGTTGACCTCCTATGGCGCGCAAAAAGCGGCCGTCGAACTTCTGCTCGCCGACTATACGCGTCGCGGATTCCTCTCAGGCGTCGGCATCCGGCTGCCGAGCATCGTGGTGCGGCCGGGCAAGCCGAACAAAGCTGCTTCGGGGTTCTTCTCCTCAATCATTCGCGAACCGCTCGCCGGCCAAGAGGCGGTGCTGCCGGTCGAGGACAGCGTGCTGCACTGGCACGCCAGCCCGCGCGCGGCGGTGGGATTTCTGATCCATGCCGCCGGGCTCGACGCCGGAAACCTCGGTCCCCGCATCAATGTGACCATGCCCGGGGTCTGCTGCACGGTGGCCGAGCAGATTGCCGCCTTGCGGCGGATCGCCGGCGACAAAGTGGCGGCGCGCATCCGCCGCGAGCCCGATCCGTTGATCGCGCGCATCGTGGCCGGCTGGCCGAGCCGTTTCGATCCGCGCCGAGCGCTCGCGCTCGGCTTTCGCGGCGATGCCTCGTTTGACAACATCATCCGCGTCCATATTGATGACGAATTGGGTGGCAGAATCGCAAATTAGAGCATGATCCCGAAAAAGCCTGCCCCGGACTTGATCCGAGGGTGGCTCCCGGTTTTCGGACAAGATCATGCTCCAGAACGAAGGTTTCCGACGCGCGGCATTTGCTTGCGTTGTCGCCGTCGATGCTTACATTGAAGGCCTCAGTCTTTACGATAATCCCGACACGCCATGACCTATGTCGATGCAGCCTGTGCGCCGCTGCGCAAAACCGGGCAGATCAAAATTCACGGCCCTGACGCCTTTGCCGGCATGCGCAAGGCGGGACGGCTCGCGGCCGAATGTCTCGATATGCTGGTCGGTGAAATCAAACCTGGCGTGACGACGGAGCACATCGACCGCCGGGTATTCGAATTCGGCATGGACCGTGGCGCGCTGCCGGCGACCCTGATGTATCGCGGTTACCGCAAGGCGACCTGCACCTCGGTCAACCACGTAGTCTGTCACGGCATTCCGGGCGACAAGCCGCTGCGCGAGGGCGACATCGTCAATGTCGACGTCACCCTGATCCTCGACGAATGGCACGGCGATTCCAGCCGCATGTATGCGGTCGGCGAAATTCCGCGTCGCGCCGAGCGGCTGATCGAGGTCACCTATGAAGGCATGATGCGCGGCATCGCCGCGATCAGACCTGGCGGCACCACCGGCGATATCGGCCACGCGATCCAGACTTTCGTGGAAGCCCAGCACATGAGCGTGGTGCGTGATTTTTGCGGTCATGGCGTCGGCCGGCTGTTCCATGACGAGCCGAATGTCGTGCATATCGGCCGGCCGGGCGAGGGGATCGTGCTCAAGCCCGGCATGTTCTTCACCGTCGAGCCGATGATCAATCTCGGCAGGCCACATGTCAAAGTCTTGTCCGATGGCTGGACGGCGGTGACGCGCGATCGCTCGCTCTCCGCGCAATTCGAGCATTCGGTCGGCGTGACCGAAACCGGCGTTGAGATTTTCACGCTGTCGCCGAAGGGATTCGACAAGCCGCCCTATCGGCAGTGAGAGCGATCGGGCCGGCGGATTGTGCGGCCGTAAGCCGATTGCAAAATTTTCTGGCCCCGGCATGCTTGGTCGCGGCTGGGGGCGGGTCGCCGGCCGGTCGAGGTCTGTGTCCGGAGTTTCATCCTGGAAAAGAAGCGTGAGAGCGATGGCGGGCTTGCCGAAGCCGCACCGCATTATCACGGTCATCGCGAACGCCTGCGCGGCCGCTTCCGCGACGCTGGCGCTGAAGCTTTGTCCGATTATGAACTGTTGGAGCTGCTCTTGTTTCGCGCGCTGCCGCGCCGTGATGTCAAGCCGCTCGCCAAGACGCTGCTCGCGAAATTCGGCTCCTTTGCCGAAGTGATCGCAGCGCCGGAGGCACGGCTCGCCGAAGTGAAGGGCCTCGGCGACGCCGGCATCACCGAACTGAAGATCGTGCAGGCGGCGGCGCGCCGGCTTCTTCGTGGCGCGCTGAAAAAGCGGCCGGTGCTGTCATCGTGGTCGAGCGTGCTCGACTATTGCCGCACCGCGCAGGGTTTCGCCGATCGCGAACAGTTCCGGGTCTTGTTTCTCGACAAGCGCAATGCGCTCATCGCCGACGAAGTACAACAGACCGGCACCGTCGATCACACCCAGGTCTATCCGCGCGAGGTGGTCAAGCGCGCGCTCGAATTATCGGCGAGTGCGATCATCCCGGTGCACAATCATCCGTCGGGCGATCCGACGCCATCGCAGGCCGATATCCAGATGACGCAACAGATTATCGCGGTGGCGGGCCCGCTCGGCATTTCGGTTCACGATCACCTCATTGTCGGCAGGGATGGCCATGCGAGCCTGAAGGGGCTGAGGTTGATTTGAAATAATGATGCGTTAGGAGGGAAAAAAATGAACAAGCTTGCGATCGGCGACGTCACGATTACCAGCATTATCGAACGCGATGGGCCGTGGCGTACGCCCGAAGAGATGTTTCCCAAATACGATCCGGAGATCGGCCGCCGCCATCTCGCCGAGCTCGACCGCGAGGTATTCGATCCCACATCGGGCAAGATGGTGATCACCTACCAGACCTATGTGGTGCGCACGCCCAGGCATACGATCCTGATCGACACCTGCACCGGCGAGGACAAGGGTTATCCACCGCCGATGGACTTTCCGAAAAAGCCGTGGCTCGACGGCTTCGCCGCCGACGGTTTGCGCTTCGAAGACATCGATTACGTGTTTTGCACACATCTGCATATCGACCATTCCGGCTGGAACACGGTACTGCGCAATGGCCGCTGGGTACCGACCTTTCCCAAAGCCAAATACGTCTTCCACAAACGCGAATACGCCGCATGGGAAGACTCGACCAAGCGCGGAGAGACTCGCGCCGGCGGCGGCGGCAATGTCTGGCGGTTCAATTGCGAACCGGTGGTCGCGGCCGGGCAGGCGCTCCTGGTCGACGATGATTTTGCACTCGACGATACGTTCTGGCTGACGCCGACGCCGGGTCATTCGCCCTGTCATTGCTGCGTCAATATCCGTTCGCGCGGACAGCACGCGGTCGTCATCGGCGACCTCATGCACCACGCGCTGCAGTGCCGCGAGCCAGGCTGGTCGACGATATTCGACTGGGATGCCGACGAAGCGGCCCGGTCGCGCCGGCGCTTTCTCGGCAAGGTCGCGGGGACGGGCCGTTTTGTGCTGCCGATCCACTTTCCTCACCCGACCACGGGCCTCGTTGAGGCCGAGGGCGAGCGATTTCGCTATAAATTCGTGCGCTAGGCTGGTCGATTTCAGACCACAAGCACGATGATCCCGCAAAGGACCAACGCGATGGTCCACAAGAGATCGAGGTTGATCCAGCCGCGCCGCAGGAATCCAATGCCGATCCATTTGTAGACGATGATCGACACAATCCCGATAGTCGCCAGCATCGCCGCGGTGTGGAGGAGCAGCGCCGCCAGCCCGACGGGAAGGGAGCTCGCAACCGTGAGCGCATGCGTCGGCGATGCGGCAAGACAAAGCGGGATCACCGCCGGGATCAGCATCAGACCCGCGCCGTGCACATTTGCCATCAAGAACGACCAAACAAACAAGCCGCCGAGACCGACCTGCATGCCGAAGCGCACCTTATGGTGTCTCCCATAGACCGCGTGCCAGCCTGCCCAGGCGAACAGCATCGCGGCGATGAGCGGTCGCAGCACACCGGGTTCGAGAATGAGCCCGAGCGCCAGCACGAGGATCAAGATGATGGCAACGGCGAGCGCGTGGCCGAACCCGATCGGCAGAAGCGCGAACCAGACCACCCGCTCGCTGCGGCGGTTAAGCCCCAGCGCCACCGCGAACAGCCATCCCATCGCGGGATTGATGCCGTGAAACAGGCCCAGTCCCGCTATGGCGAGCCACAGCCAAAGCGTGTCTGGAAGCGGCGGCAGCGACACGCCCGCTGCGCCGTCACGGATAACAATAGGAATCCGAGGAGCAGTCGCCGGCTTGCAGGCGAACCTGATGCGGACGCTGTCCCTTCGGCCAGTCGATAAAGAATTTCGGATCAAAGGCGATTCCGCCGCCCGGCTTGGCGTCGAGCTTGACCATCCAGCCGTCGATCCCCTCGGGATAAAACTGCGGGTCGATGGCGCCGTAAAGCGAATTGGTGAAATAGACCCGTCGCCCGTCTCGACTCACTTCGACCATCTGCGGACCGCCGCTGAGCCTGCCGTTCTTGGCGCCATTCTTGGCGCCAGGATGGCTCGCGCGCGCGCCGATGCCGCCAATGCGCACCTTGTCGGTGAGCTTGGGGTTGAATGGATCGGATACATCGTATTGCTGCAGATCGCCGGTGCCCCAGCAGGCGACATACAGGAAGCGATCATCCATCGAAAGATCGATATCGGTAACCAACGGAGGCACCGCCTTGAAACCTTTGAGCACGGGCGGCAGGAGATCGGGGTCGGCCGGCTCCGCGGGGATCGAGATGATCTTTTTCACGGCCCATTTGTCGCCGTCACGGTACCAGGTCCAGATCGATGACGACAGATCCTTCAGGCTGATGACGCAGTTGACAAAGCCGTGCGGCTTGGTCGGGTCGTGCGCCGGCCGTAATTCGAAAACCAGTTGGTGCTCTTCGCCGAAATCGATCGCTTGCAAGTGCTTGCGCTTGGTGAAATCCCAGAAATGCAAGCGGCGACCATATTTGCTGCCCAGCAGGATTTCCGGCACCAGTCCATTTTCGAAAGTGTCCGGCGTGCCCCATTCGCTGGTCACCATGGTGTCGAAGCCGAGGTGCCACCAGGCATCGTAACCGAGCTGCTGCGGGCCGCGATCGACTTCCCAGCGGCCGAGCGGCTCGAACGACTCGTGATCCATGACAAAGACGCCGCCCGGCGCCTTGCCATCCTTATTGCCGAGCGCGGCCACATAGATGCCGCCCGGGCCGCAATGCACGGTGTGCGGCCGCGTGTAACCGGTCTTCTCGGCAATGTCGGCCGGCTCGATGACCTTGACGATCTGCGGTTTGCGCGGATCGGGCTTGGTATCGAGAATATAAATGCGCGAAGACCGCAAGCCTGGAACGACCAGATAACGGCGCTCAATATGCGGATGCGGGGCATTGGGACACAAGCACGAGGAGCACGCGTTCCAACCGAAATGGTGGAATTCATCGCCCGCGTGCGTGGCGGCAACAGTGCCGACAACGCGCGAATACGACGCCGAATCCGGATCGACATCGACCACGGCAATGGTGTCCGGCGATTTTCGGTCCGGATCGAACGCCGCCACGTAAGCGAGTTTTTCCGGAGGCGCTTTCGCCGCCAAACGCGGCGAGGGGTAAAAGCTCGGATCAGGCTGCCATGTCGCCTGCCATGTCGCCATGGACGTCCTCCGTCGTTGAACTCTCTAGGACACCCGGATGGAAGGATATCAGCCGGTCGACGCGAGTCGATACCGTACCGTGACGCATGTGGCGCATGGCAGATCGGAACCCGATCCCATCTTTCGCCGTTTCAATGTCGCCTGGAGTGCCAAAATCTCAAGGAGGCCGTCATGCCTCGCGCTGCATCGTCAAAGATCGATAAAATTGAACATCCGCAGTCGCACTACGCGACGCCCGACGAACTGATCGAGGATCGCGCGCTCTCGTTCGAAGAAAAACTCGATGCTCTCAAAATCTGGGAACAAGACGCGCGCCAGATGTTGACCGCCAGCAACGAGGGCATGCCGGGCAGCGACGAGGGGATCGATCCAAGCAACCATCATAATATGCTCGGCCAGGTCGAGCGCGCACGGGATAAATTGCAGCGCTCGCCAAAATCGGCGCAGTCAGGCAAACGCGAGTAGGGGTCACGATATTTTCATCCCACCGGTGGCTCCAGCTTGCCAGCCCTGGGACGACTATCGCTTCGTTTGACAATCGCGGCCTTGATGCCGGGCTTCCATCCATAACCGTTTTCTAACTTTCTGCCGCCCATACTGGGAGGTGATCGGGCGGGTCTTCGCATCATCGCGCCACTGGGAAGGCTGCCGGGCAACGCCCGGCGCGGTCGTTTTCGGGGGAACCGGTCCGCCCGCTTGAGAAAACGAGGATGGGTTGATCGGGCTTTTGAGAAAGCCGTGGTGGGTTGGGCCGCTCATCGCCGGCGTGTCATACAATCACTACCACGCTGACAAGCCCCCGGAGGGGGCAGCCGTCAGCGGCTACGAAGTCGTGCACAATCGCGGAAACCTGCCGCGCAACGGCAGAGTGGTCGTGGTTGCTACGTGCCCGGCCGGCAAACGTGCGATCAGCGGCGGCTATTCAACGCCGAGCCCTGCGGACACGACGGATTTTTCCAATCCCGAAGGCAACAACGCCTGGAAGGTGAGCTTCAAGAGCAATGGCGGCAGCGGCAACGCTTCCGTCTATGCGGTGTGTGTGAACGCCAATTAGCGGACGCTTCGCGCCCTTCCCGGGACTGCAACCGAACTTCGGAATCGGGACACTAGCCGCGGCTTGCTCGGTGATATGTGATGTTGATCGAGGACAGATGTTCGCCGAAATGCCGATCGAGCCAGCCGAGAAACGATGACAACAATCGCGCCTCGTCGCCGCGATCGGGCGACCTGATGACGGCCTCTACGGCTTGCGATGGACCGGGCTGCAAATTGATCGAGCCCTTGTAGCGGATGTGGGTCCACCGCGCGGCGTTGCGCTTCCCCGCCGACGCGCGTGAAAAAGTCCCGCGTCCGCTGCGACGGATCTCCGCCTGTTTTTTGATCATAGCGCTGTAAAGGTGGGTACGATCACTGGGGAGTATCTCAAGCGATTTCATGGCTTGCCCCTGATTCGCTGCCGCCGTCAGCATCGCATGCCGGAGTGCAATTGTTGAGTGCCGTTCTGGTCCAATGAGCACCGATCACCGCAGCGCAGCAGGCCGCGGCGAACATCTGAAGCGGCTCTATCTTATGTGCGCTTCTTTGCCTTGGCCTCGATCGATCCCAGGGCCTTTGCCAGAACGCTGTTGACGAATTTTTCGTCGATCACTTCGCGCGAATACCAGCGGCGATAGAACAACGGCCCCACAATGCAGGCTACTAGCGTCGTCACGTCGAGTTTGGGCGACAGCTCGCCGCGTTTCTGGGCGCGTTCCAGAACGACGCGATAGGGTTCGGTGAAGCCCGCCTGAAGTCGCGCATAGAATTGCGCGATCTGCGTGTCGCGTTCGGCCGCATCGATGATTGACGGCAGGATCGCGGGCCAGCGCGCAGACTGCAATTGCCCCGTCAGTCTTGTTGCGAGCGCCTTTATGTCGCCTTCGAGGCCGCCGGTATCGGGCACGTCCGCTTTAGGTCGCAATCGCGAACAGGCGTCCATCAGCAGCGACGATCGGGAAGGCCAATGCCGGTATATGGTCGTCTTGGCCACGCCGGATGTGCGGGCAACCTCGTCAATGCTCACCCCTCCGAGGCCCGCTTTGGTCATGAGCTTGAAGGTCGTGTCGAGCACGACTTCTTTCGTTCGCTCGACGCGCCTGTCGAGCGGGACACGAGCGGCGAGCCGGTCGCCGGTCGATTTGGCCTCTCGTTTTTTTGTCATAGCGTTACTTGACCGATACGCTACGGTATCGTATCGCTACTGCACCGTAGCGTAACACATTAGCGGCGGTTCCGCCCGGGACGCAAGTCCTTTGGGCGCAGCGTTTTTCGCCGCTGAAATAACGCGCGACGGCGGGTTTATCAGCGGGGAGTCACCCATGGACATGAGCAATGTTGCGTTAATCGTCGAAGCCGTTGTTGTCGTGCTCGGCACTGCCGGGGCTATCGGATGGTATGTCGCCAGGCGCGCATCGAATAAGTCAGGCGCGGCTGACGTGCGCCAATCGGCTTCGAGTGAGGGGAGCAGCGTCGGCTCATCGGCTGCCAAGTATCATCCGGTTCACGTCCTCATTCACTGGTTCATCGCCTTCGCAATGGCGCAATTGCTCCTTCGCGGCGCGTTTATCATGGTGAATATTCCAAACACCAGCCCAGAAAAGATCAGCGCGTTGCGCGCCCATATGTTTGCCGGCAGCCTGGTGCTGGTCTTGATGATAGTCCGGCTCGTCTTGGTCAACACAACGCGGCTGCCCGCGCCAGCGAAGGGGCCCACGCCATTGTTCACGCGGCTGAAAGAAATGGTCCACCCGCTTCTTTATGCATCGATTTTCGTCCAAGCATTCGCCGGTCTCGGCATGGCCTATCGAGCCGACTTGCCAAGCGTCATCTTTTTGCATCACGGTGCATTGCCGGCGAGTTTTTGGATTTATCCGCTCAGAACGGTTCATTACGTCAATTCACGGATATTGATGAGCTTAATTGCGCTGCATATAAGCGGCGCCCTGTATCATACTTTTATCAAGAGGGACGGATTGCTTCGCCGCATGAGCTTTGGCCGGCGTTGGCTCGTAGGGCACGCCGCGAGAGTTCAAACTGATCGCGCAGGTTCGCTAGGTTTACCGGTCGGTCAAAGGAGCGGCAGCTAGCCGCGCGGTTGCTTTATTGAGAACTGCGGCGGCGTCATTGGGCGGATCGTTTGTGGCCCACGCGATGTAACGGTCCGGGCGAACCAGAATGAACTTTGCTTCGTAGGCGCGGCGGCCCTCCTCGCAGCTGTCGCGCACGATCTTCAGCGGTACATGCGGCGCCGCGGCTGCCTTTGCAAAGGCCGCCGCGGTTGTCTCATCGCGGTCGAATGCAAGCAACGTGAAGTCCTCGCCAAGCTCTTCGAAGACATTGCGGCCCCAGGAGAGAAGTTGCGGCGGCAGATGATGACCGGCGCGGGCTTTGAACGTGTGCGCACCGCGGGCGCTGCTCGCCCCGCCCGGCGGGCCGAACACGATCGATGAGCCTTCGTAATGCGGCTCGTAGGTCAAAACGTTAGGCGCGCTGGAATTGATGTGTTCCTGCCAGGCACGCTCGAATTCGGCCCGATCCCGTTCCGGGCTATGGCGGCGCAGGAATTCCCGATCGCGGCGAATGCCGGCTTCGATGAAGTCTTCCGCGGTCTCCTTGAAAATCGGCCGCCGCTCGTCGCTGTAGCTCGCGAGCAGGGCATCGCTGCCCCAGCCCTTTAACTTCGCCGCGAGCTTCCAGCCGAGATTGACGACATCGTCGAGCCCGTTGTTAAGGCCATAAGCGCCGTAAGGCGGATGGGAATGCGCGGCGTCGCCGGCGATGAAGATGCGGCCGGCCTGGTACGTCTCGGCCACCGCGATTCGCAGGTCCCAGAAGCCGACATAATCGAAATCGCAGGCGAACGGAAAGCCGGCCGCTTTCTGCAGCAAAGCATGAAAATCGTAATTGTCGCGGGTGGTGGTCGCCGGCACCGGCGAATGGAAGAACCAGCTCTCGCCGACGTCGACGCGGCCGAAAAATTGCCAATAGCCTTTCAGCTCGGGATGGATGACCCGATAGGTGGAGCGCGGCGGAAAACGCTTGAGTTCCTCGTGAAGCTCGCGCGAGCGAAACAGCGCCAGCACCATCAATTGATCGAAATCGGCGCCGCCGCGCGCGATGCCCGCTTGCTCGCGAACCAAAGAATGCGCGCCATCGCAGCCGACTGCGTAATCGGATTGCAGAGTTTCACGCGCACCGTCGTCATCCTCCGCAATCGTGATCTCGACACCGCCCGCGTCCTGGCGGATTGATTCGGCGGCCCAGCCGAACCGGACCGTCACATTGTCGAACTGCGTCAGCCGCGCCCGCAGAACGTATTCGGCCTGATATTGCGGCAGACGCTCGTTGTTCTGGAAGTAATAGGGATTGACGATCTCGCGCAGCGGTGGCGCCGCCCAATATTCGTTGTTCAAGTCGCGGTAGGCGACGATGCCGCTCATCGGATAGGACGGCGGCAGGATGCGCGCGGTACGCAGCGCGTCCAAAACACCCCAAAAGTAGAAGTGCTCGACCGAACGCTGCGTGAGATTTT
>JBAQBC010000361.1:0-9185 GCA_049286035.1 Xanthobacteraceae bacterium | reverse complement strand
GCCTTGGCGCCGATTCCGAAGAGAAGCGCGAGCCCGCAAGTGACATCGACATCGCAGTCGTGGTGAGTCTGAAAGCGCTTGACCTCAACCGGCCGATTAGAGAAGCGGACATCTTGCAGACACACTCTGGAGTGCGCCCTTGGGGTTGGACAGTTTTCATGCGGCAAGCAGATCGAGTTGAAAGTTGATCTGCGGCGTTGGGAGGCGCGCAGATTTGGTTGGTAGTCGTTCCGCATCAGAAAACAATGACTTATGTTGCTAGATTGCAGTGTAACGTCATTCATTCAGGACAATATACTTTTGTCATATCGACTCATGTTGGAGCTACTATAAAATCGAGGCCGGTTCTCGTCCGTGAGAGCCCGGCCCCGATCTCGACTCCCCATCCCCCGATGAGAACCCCCGAGGTCGGGGTTCGCATTTCCTAGATTAATTGTGGCGTTCAGTGGGCCAGATCCGTTTGCATCACAAATTCTTTTCTTGTTGTTGCCGCTCATTGACCGGGCGAACTGTAGGAAGCCTGAAGCTCTACTCTCTTTTTGCGGATGGCGGTCACTTCTTCCATTGTGTATATACGATGCGCCTTCACGTTATGAACGCCATCGGATGATGCTACGACGGCCGCTATTGCTGGCGCTACAATCCGATCGACATCGATGATCACCATCGCGCCGGGACCGTCGTGTATGGTGCCGTACATAGCAACCAATTTGGCCCCAGCGGCCTTCACCAGTTTCTCGACTGCGTCACGACGGTTGGTGTTTGGTTTTTTGGCCATGGCCTGCATGGCTTTCGGTGTGTAGTTGGCAGAGATGCAGTACAACATTGCAAACCTCCCTGCGTTGATGTTTCGAGAAACGCCACTGCTTGGCGTTCCGTAACGACGCTACACCATTTGATTGTCACGTTTAAGATATTGTGAGCGTGTGCTCAGGCTGGAACCTCGATATTGTCGAATGGCTCACGGCGTAGCTCCGCGCGATATCAACGAGCGCCTCCCCTGCTGCCCTTCGTGCTAGCGCCTCTTGCCGTTGGTTCTCACACCTTGATAATTCAGCCCTGTTTGAACTATGATACCAACAGGGTGTTCGGGCGCCGTGAGGGTGCCTATGTTGCGAGTTCTTGGGAGCTTTGACGGCGCCGAAGTTCTGGTGCTTGCAGCTGCCAGCATTCTAGTTATCAGCATTACATTTCTGTTCTGATTGTTGTCCCTGCAATTTCGTAGTGCGGACTACGGTGCTGCGCTGAAGAAAATCCTTACAAAAGGGGAGGACGGCATGACTTCCGAAAATTATAAAAACTTTGCGGTGGCCTCTCTCAATTCGACTGAAGGTGTCAAAGATCTAACCGATAAGATTGGTCTGCTAATCATCGCCAAGGCTTGGCTTGAATTGGCTGAGCAAACCACTCAGCTACTGGGTCATGAAGCCGAAGAAGCCCACCGGATGATCGAACGGCCGCTAACGAGGGCGACAGTCTAACGGCATCAACAAGCGGCGGGTTGAGGATTAAGCGGGGGAGCACAATGTCAACTCCCGATGATTATCAGGCAATGGCGGAAGAATGCTTTCGGCGTGCGCAAGAATCCCAAACCGAAAGTGAGCGCCACGGCTATCTGGAATTAGCCAGGACCTGGCTGGAAGCTGCGTCGAAGGTGGATTGCGGCCCGGGACTTCTTGCTCTGCCATCATGCCATTGGCGATAGCAAGCACACAACCCGCCGGTTTCGCTCATCAGCTTCTACCGATGTCCGCTTTTGGCACAAAGCGGAAATTGTCACGGCGCTGAACGATGTCTGCTTTGGGGGCCAAAGCGGACATGGCGAATTTGTGAGTACACGCCCTAGTCAATCTTGATGCCGAGCGCCCGCACAATCGGCGTCCATTTCGCGATTTCCGCTTCGATGCGACGCCGGAATATTTCCGGCGACGAATTGACGTCTGGCTCAAATCCGGTCTCCACCAGCATCTTTTGGTAATCGGACTCGGCGAGCAGGGCGTGATTCGCTCGCGCGATCTGATCGATAATCGCCGCCGCCGTACCGGCAGGAGCAAACAAACCGATGAGCTGTTGCGAAATCATGTCCGGCAGCGACTCTGCAGCCGCCGGCAGGTCGCTCGCGGCAGTCAGGCGCTTCGGACTAGTGACGGCGAGAATGCGCAGCCTGCCGGTGCGGTGAAACTCAATCATTTGGCCGGTTACCGCGGGCGTCACCATGGACACATGCCCGGCCAGCGCGTCGGCGATGGCCGGTCCCGACCCGCGATACGGCACCTGCAGAAGATCCGGAAGTCCGGCGAGCGACTTGAATAATTCGCCGGTGAGATGATTGAGCGAACCAACGCCGGCGTGCCCATAGGACAGCGTGCCGCGATTGGCTTTGTCGTAATCGATGAATTCCGCAAGCGTCGTGGCCGGAATGGAAGGATGCACCGCGAGCGCGAACGGCGAGACGGCGATGTTGGATATCGGTTCGAGATCCTTGATCGGATCGTACAGCGGCCGCGTTTTCAGAATCGCCTCGGTGACGTGCGTGCTCGATCCGCCAAGCAGAAGCGTGTAGCCGTCGGGACTTGAATGCGCGACCGTGGCAGCACCGAGCGAACTTCCGCCGCCGCCCTGGTTTTCCACCACGACGGTGCCAAAGAGCGGCTTAATCCGGTCCGCCCACGGGCGTCCGATGGCATCGAATCCGCCGCCCGGGGGGAACGGAATGATCAAACGGACCGGCCGCTCCGGATAGTTCGATGCCGCGCGCGCCGTGGCAATCGAAAGTCCGCGCGCTGCAACCGCCGCCGATCCGAGCGTCAGGAGATCACGCCGTCGCATCGTGCCCGGTTCCCCAATCGCGCCGTTGCCCCAGCAGATTAAGAGAAATTACCGGTGCGCTCCCATAAGGTCCAGCACCGCTGGGAAGACGAGACACTTTGGCTTATGATTTCCCGACCATGTCGTGTCGATTCCGGAGTTTTCGATTGGAGAGTGATTGATGTCGATGACCCCAACGCCGCCGACGCCGGCGGTCGGCGTCGAAATAGGAAATGTCGATCTCACCGCCTTGAGCGCGGCGGAATTTGCGCAAATCGAAGCAGCCCGGCACCGCCATTCGGTGCTGCTGTTCCGCGGGCAGAAACTCAGCGACGACGACCTTCTCGCTTTCAGCCGGCGCTTCGGCGATCTCGATCCGCCGCCAAATCAGGAGCGCGGCCGGCAGAGTCCGCCGGGATATCCGGACATTTACGTGGTCTCTAACGTGCTCGACGACAAAGGCCAGCCGATCGGCGCGCTCGGCGCCGGCGAAGCCGTCTGGCACACCGACATGAGCTATCTGGAACTGCCGCCGGATGCGTCCATGCTCTATGCGCTCGAAATTCCTCCGGCCGGCGGCAATACTTACTTTTGTGGCATGCAGGCGGTATGGCGGGCATTACCGGCATCGTTGAAGGCGAAGCTCGGGACGCGCCGCATCAAACACGACGGCACGTTCAACAGCGGCGGCTATGTGCGCCAAGGGGTGACGCCAACCGACGATCCACATAAAGCGCCGGGCGCGTGGCACCCGGCTGTCTGCGCCCATCCCGCCACCGGCGAAGCCGCGCTCTATCTCGGCCGGCGGCGGAATTCCTATGTTGAGGGTTTGCCGCGGGCGGAATCGGACGCGCTGCTCGATGTGCTATGGCAGTTCGTCGACTCGCCGGAATTCGCCTACGAACACCGCTGGCGTGTCGGCGACCTCGTGGTCTGGGACAATCGATCGACCATGCACCGCCGCGACCCGTTCGATAATGCCTCACGCCGGGTCATGCATCGGACCCAGATCAAGGGAAAAATTCAGCCGCGCGCTTACGTCGGCGCATCGGGCCGCGGTGAAGCGGCCGTGGCATGAGTTTGCATCACCCCAACTAACCGGCGGCAGGTTTCGATTCGCGGCTGTTACTTTAGCGGCCATTGCCCGGTCTCGATCTTGCCGGCGGCGATCACGGCTTGCGTCCGGCTGTCGACGCCGAGCTTTTGCAATATGGCGGAGACGTGCGCTTTGATGGTCGCCTCCGACACGCTGAGTTCATAGGCGATCTGCTTATTGAGGAGCCCGCCCGAGAGCATCATCAGCACCCGCACCTGCTGCGGCGTCAGCGTTGCCAGCCGCCTGATCAGCGCCGCCGTCTCGGCATCCGCCGCGCCAGCAAGCTCGACATCGGGCGGCGTCCACATTTCGCCCGCCAGCAAGCGCGCGACGGCGGCGCGCAGCGCCTCGACGCCGAGCGTTTTCGGCAAAAAACCCGCGGCGCCGAATTCCATGCTATGGCGAATCACGACCGGATCGTCATTGGCGGATACGATCGCGACCGGCAGGCTCGGATATTGCGCACGCAAATACATCAATCCGGAAAAGCCCCGCACGCCGGGCATTTGCAGGTCGAGCAGGATCAAATCCACCTCGCCGCCGGTTTCGAGCCGCTCCACCACCTGCTCAAACGTGCCCGCTTCGGCGATCTCGACGCGATCGAACAGACCGTTGACCGCCTCGCGTAGCGCGCCGCGAAACAGCGGATGATCATCCGCGATCAAAACACGATAAGATTGCGTCTCGCTCAATCGCTTGCCCTGTCGCTGTTGGCGCAGGACCCGCAGAATTGCAGGATCACCTCGCGCCGATGCGGGGTCGTGCGATGCTCGGCGACATAAATGCCCTGCCAGGTGCCGAGCGCCAGATCGCCGTCCCTGACCGGAATCTGCAAGGACACGCCGTTGAGCATGGATTTGACATGGGCCGGCATGTCGTCTGGCCCTTCGACGTCGTGCACCCAGCCGGCATCGGCCGGCGCCAGGCGGCGGAGCGCGGTGACCAGATCGGTGCGGACGTCGGGGTCGGCGTTTTCCTGGACGACGAGGGAGGCCGAGGTGTGCTGCAAATAGATCAGAACCGCGCCGTCGCGGGCGCCGATCTGTTTGAGAAAACGCGTCACTTCCGCTGTTATTTCGAAAAAACCCTCGCCGGATGTCTCCACCGACAAACGAGCAGTGGCAATGCTGTCGGCTTTTGTGCTGCGAATGGCGGAAAGCTTGCTCAAGATCGCTCAGCTCTTGTTGAAGACCTGCTTTTGGGCGCGGGCGATGGCATCGATAAAGCGCTGCCAGACGTGACCGACAAAAGCGATTGCCCGATCGATATCGGCATCGCTCGGCAGACGCAGCGTCGAGTCATTTTGCGAGATCGGAGCATCTGCCGCCACGCCCGGCGGCAGCGACAGGCCGTGCGCCAGCAGAGTTCGCTTGAGCGCTGCGTTCTCGTTCTGCAATCGGGCGATCTCGCCCTCGAACAGGGCGCGATCTTCCGGCGCCGCTTGGCAGGCCCAGCCGACCGGCTGTTCGCTGCACAGCGACACTGCGCCCGATTTTGTATCCAGCCGCAAAAAGCCGTTCGCCTGCCGGCTGAAGACATAGCGGCCGCCCTCGGTATCCGGTGTCGGTTCGTCGGCCAAAGCTTGTCCAATCAGAACTGCTTGTGCAATCAGAACTGCTTGTCCAATCAGAACTGCCGCCGCGACGGCGATCGCCATGCCGATTTGCTTCATGACCAAATCCTCTCGCGAGACCGCGTCAAGATTCCAATATTAAGGGCGCAGAGCCCGCCTGGCACGGCTGGCTTTGCCATCTGACCGACCTTTTCGGTGCACAAAGGGAAGCGGAAAAAAACCGCGTGCGCATGCACTATCTCCTGCCAAATCAACAGCGTAGCCGAGGTCCGCGTTTTCTTGACTCGCCAAAACCCAGTCAGTATGGTCCGCGCGGCTTTAAGGTGCGCGTGGGTCGCGATCGCTGCAAGCCGCGAGTGTCGAGAACATGAGCGACGCACGCGAAAACGGCGACCGGGACAAGCAGCAAACCGGCGAAGCCGCTCTCTCCGCGAGACTCCAGCGGCTCAATGAAGGATTAGGCCAAGCACGCGATCAAGCACGCGATGCCGGCCACCCTTCGGACAGTTCTGGTGCGCAGCGGGCAGCGACTGCATCAGGCTACGCCAGGGGCTTCCGGCTCTCCAGCGAACTCGTTGCAGGCGTCGTGGTCGGTGCCGGCATCGGCTGGCTGATCGACCGCTGGCTCGGCATCTCGCCCTGGGGGCTTATTGTATTTCTCTTGCTCGGCTTCGCCGCGGGGGTGCTCAACGTGATGCGCTCCGCCGGCCTCATCGCCGGCCCCGCGCGCGATGAAGGCACCCGGCAAGGCCCGGACAGGTAAGGCCGCGCAACGCACGCTGCCAATGCGCAATCGGCGAAGGGACTATGCAGGTCGACCCGATCCATCAATTCGAGATCAAGGATTTCTGGCCGCTCTTCAATTTGGGCAGCCATCAAATCAGTTTCACCAATTCAGCTCTGTACATGTTCATCATTGTCGGTTTGGCGTCCGCGCTGCTGATCGGCGCCACGACGCGCCGCGCAGTGGTGCCGGGTCGGCTGCAATCGATCGCCGAGATTTGCTACGAATTTGTCGCCAATACCGTGCGCAGTTCGGCCGGAACCGAAGGGATGATATTTTTTCCCTTCGTGTTCACGCTTTTCGTGTTCGTTTTGTTCGCCAATATGATCGGGCTCATCCCTTATTCGTTCACGGTCACGAGCCAATTGATCATTACCGTGACCTTGGCGCTGCTCGTGTTCTTCATCGTCATCGGCTACGGCTTCTGGAAAAACGGTCTGCGCTTCTTGAATCTGTTCGTACCGAAGGGCGTGCCAAAACTCATTCTTCCGGCAGTTGTCGCCATCGAGGTGCTATCGTTTGTGTCTCGGCCGGTCTCGCACAGCGTCCGATTGTTTGCCAACATGCTCGCGGGCCATATAACGCTCCAGGTCTTTGCCGGCTTTGTTATTATGCTGGGCAGCGCGGGCATACTCGGCCTATTCGGCGCGACCCTGCCGCTCATCATGGTCGTGCTGTTGACCGCGCTCGAGCTTCTGGTGGCGTTCTTGCAGGCGTATGTGTTCGCTATTCTCACTTGCATCTATCTCAATGATGCAATTCACCCGGGCCACTGACGGCCAATCGTTACAACCTAAAGAAGGAGTGTTCTCATGGATCCGACCGCCGCGAAATATATCGGGGCCGGTATTGCCTGTATCGGCATGGGTGGCGCCGGCGTCGGCGTGGGCATCATTTTCGGCAACTATCTTGCGGCGGCACTGCGCAATCCGTCGGCGGCGCAGGGCCAGTTCGGTAACCTGATTTTCGGTTTCGCCATCACCGAGGCGCTCGGCATCTTCTCGCTGTTGATCGCGCTGTTGTTGCTGTTCGGGCTATAAGGCCGCGGCAAAATCGAACTGCCAAGTTCCAGAGCAGACATTATGGCCGAAACGACCGCCCATACCGAAGCTCCCGCGGGACATGCCAAGTTCCCGCCGTTCGAATCTGAGCACTTTCCGTCACAGCTCGTCTGGCTGGCGGTCAGCTTCGTTCTGCTCTACGTGTTGATGTCGAGAATCGCGCTGCCCCGCATCGGCGGCATCATGGCGGCGCGCAGCAAAGTCATCAGCGACGATCTCGCGGCGGCGGAGCAGTCGAAAGAGCAGTCGAACGCGGCGCAAGCCGCTTACGAAAAGGCGCTTGCGGACGCCAGGGGCCGCGCCCAGGCCATTGCCGGTGCCACGCGTGAACAGCAGGCCCGCGAAACCGAGGCTCTGCATAAGCGGCTCGAAGCGCAACTCCACGACCGGATAACCGCCGCCGAGCAATCGATCGCAAAAAGCCGCAGCGCGGCAATGACCAATGTAAGGTCAATCGCCGCCGAGATCGCTTCGGCCATCGTCGAACGCCTGATCGGGCAGCGGCCGCGCGACCAGGACATCGACGCCGCGCTCGGCGACACCGGCAAACATTAAAGGGACGGCCATGCTCGAAGCCGAAAATTGGGTGGCAGTTGGCTTTCTCTGTTTCCTCGGACTGCTCGTTTATCTCGGCGCCCATCGCAAGCTGATCGACGCCATCGACAGCCGTCAGGCCCGCATCAAATCGGAGCTGGAACAGGCGCGCCGCTTGCGCGAAGAGGCGCAGGCGCTGCTCGGCGAGTTCGAGCGCAAAGCGCGCGAGGCTGAAAGCGAGGCGCAAGCGATTATCGCCGGAGCGAAGGCCGAGGCCGAACGACTGGCGGCGGAGGCGAAATCAAGAGCGGAAGATTTCGTCGCCCGGCGCACGAAGATGGCCGAGACCAAAATCGCCCAGGCCGAAGCGCAGGCGGTCGCCGATGTGCGGTCTGCCGCAGCCGATGCCGCGGTGGCGGCTGCGGAGAAAATCATCGCGACGGCGGCCAAGGGTAAGGTCGCCGAGGATCTGCTCGCGCGCGGCATCGCCGAGATCCGGCAGAAATTCAACTAGGCTAGCTCGCGATTTCGATTTTTCCGTCACCCTGAGGTGGCCGCGAAGCGGCCCTCGAAGGGCGACGGCAGCCAAGTCGGCTGTTGCCGACTTGGACAACTATATTCCGAAATCGTAAAGCCGATTTCGGTTGGCCGTGCATCCTTCGAGGCTCGCTGCGCTCGCACCTCAGGATGACGGATCGTAATTTCGATCGTAATTTCGCCTAGAGAGCTCACCCCGTCGGCGCATTGGGGTTTGGTTTCGCGGTCGGCTTTGGCTTCTTGGCCGGCGCGGGCTTTTTCGCCTGATCCGCCGCCGCGGCGCCGTACGGGTCGAAGCCGATATAGACGAGATAGGGATCGGACGAGCTTGACGGCATCGGGAAGCTCAAGCCCTCCTCGATATGGGTGAAATCGACATTGGGATCGTTGGCGCCGATCGTCACCGGAATACGGATCAGCCTGGTGACGACCGTTTTCGGCGCGGTAATCGGCGCGCTGACGACGGCGATGCGTAGCGGCACGTCGATCTGACCGGCCCCGCCGGCAGGGCCGACGATAATGCGGCCCTGCACCCCGACGCGCATCACCATCTGGCCGTTAACGACCGCGCAGTCGCGGGCGGCGCGCACGAACATGCCCTGGTACTTCAGCGCCATCGCTTCATTGCTGCCGTCGGGCGGCGGCGGTGGAAATGTCAGCGTGGAGGCGCCTTGGCGGATGTCGAGGAGAGGACATTCGACATCCGGCTGTGCATTGGTGACCGGCTGCGGCTCTTTCTGGGTGGCGCCGGAGAAGAAGCCGGCGATCTTGTCCTTAAAGGATGGCGTGCTC